>JAEDJP010000022.1 GCA_016296285.1 Bacilli bacterium | reverse complement strand
AGACGTGGTGGAGCGAGGAATACGCGTATCTCGCCTATTCTCTTAGCGGCCAGAACCTCGCGACCGTCGTCGTGGACGCCGATCCGAGCGCCGTCTCGGTCCTCCCCCACATCGGCTTCGTCGCGAATTACGGCGGGGCGGATTCCCGCTTCCTCGAGGTGAACAATTACGCGGTCGAGACCTCCTCCAACTGGAGCCGCATCACGTACAAGTTCATCGTTCCCGAAGGCGCCGCTTGGGGACGCGTCATCTTCTCCGCTTACGATTCCTATGATTCCCGTCTCGCGGTCTGGATGCAGCAAGTCACCAAAGTCGTGATCGAATCCGTCGAAACCTTGCCGTCCAAGGACGAGAACATTCCCGTCATCGAGCCCATCGTCAAACCCGATACCCCGCTCGAAAAGATCGAGGATACTCTTGACGTGCTCGATGTCCATGCCAACCCGAACCTCGCCGACTTCTATGGCGTGCAGGCCATTGATTATGAAGGCGACAGCGTCGTCGGGACCACGAAGTCCCCGGAAGAAGAGCCGACGAACCTCACGTGGTGGGAAGGGATTTACGGTTACGTGCAATTCCGCGTGGATGAACGCCACAACTTCATGAGCGTCCAGGCTTACGTCTCGGGCGAAGTCCTCGCGAAGTGCCCGGATCTCATGGTCTACGCCGGATCGGGCGCCAGCCTCGCCCTCGTCCCGGTCCACAGCACCGTCGTCGGCGAAGCCAATGCCTCTGGCCTCTATTCTGTCACCTACAACTACGTCCTTTCCGGCCAAAGCACCGCCCGCGTGGTCTTTACGGCTTACAACGCTCCCGACAAATCCTTCACCACGAGCGACCAGCTCCTCACCAAAGTGACCGTTGACGCTTTGGAGACGTTGCCGGAAGCGGATCCCGTCGACAACAGCCACGACGCGTTCGCCCAGGAACTCCGCGATTATTTCGCGAGCTTCGACCTCACCCCTTACGAAGACGCGGAGAAAGCCCTCATCAAGTTCTACGTCAATTCCGGTGTCCAATTCCTCCTCCACGGCAAAGCCGCGGACGATGCCGCCTACGTCCTCTCGGTCAAAGAGAAGATCGCGGCCGTCCAAACCGCGGAGCAGAAGTTCGCCGCCGCGAAAGCAGCCTTCGTCAAAGAGCTTGAGGACGCCTATGCGACCTATCGTTCCGAGGATTACACCGAAGAGAATTTCGCTCGCATCACCAAAATCTATAACGACGCCCTCGCCGAAATCGAAGCCTCGAGCAGCCTCGACCAAATCGCTTTGATCGTGAGCGATGCCAAAGAGGACATGGCCCTCGTCGAGAAGTACGTCCCCGTCACCCTGACGAGCATCGCCGTCTCGGGCGCCAAGACCGAATTCGAGGTTGGCGAAGCATTCGTCACCACGGGTCTTAAGGTCATCGCGACCTATTCCGATGGCACCACGGCAGACGTGACCGCCGAGGCGATCGTCGATTCTTCGAAAGTGAAGATGGGCGAAGCCGGCAAGTATGTCGTCACCGTCTCTTATTTGGACAAGAGTGCGACCTACCAAATCACCGTCAAAGCCCCTGCCGCCGTTGATCCGGAACCCGCCACTCGTGGATGCGGAGGCAGCGTCGTCGCCGGCGCTTCCCTCGTCGCCATGGTCGGATTCCTCGGCCTCGCCATTGCCGCCAAGCGCAAGAAGGAAGACTGATCTCGCGATCATCCTTCGCCAAAACGGGAATTCCTGCATAGGGGTTCCCGTTTTTCGATGCTTTATGGCTCTTTCCCATTCCTCGTTTTTGTGACTATCTCACATCGTTTGTCTTCCTTTCCTTTGTCGTTTCAAAAACACAAGCAATTTTTCCCGTTCCGTGTTAGCATGAACGAAACACGACCAGAAAGGCCTCAATATGGATTATTTGTTTTATAACGAGTTGTCGGATTCCTCCCGCGGGAAAGCGGAGGGCAAGAACCTTTTCGAAGAACTGAAGGAATTCTATCCGGACCTCCAGCTAAAAAGCGTTCAGGAAGTCAACCCCGGGGAATTCATCGCCTCATGCACGGAAGAGGATAACGTCATCCTCGCCGGGGGCGACGGCACCTTGAACCACGCGATCAACTTGCTTGGCTCCACCCCCGTCAAGTGCCATTTGCTTTTCCGATCATTCGGAACCGGCAACGATTTCTTCAACGACGTCGCGGACAAGCAAGACCCGAAAACCAAGCTCGTTCCCTTGAACGAATACATCAAGGACCTCCCCACGATCGAGGTCAAAGGCAAGACCTATCGCTTCATCAACGGGATCGGGTTCGGCATCGACGGCGATTGCTGCGTCGAGGCGGAACGCCTCAAGGCCGAAGGCGCGAAAGAAATCAATTACTCGAACATCACGATCAAACTCCTCTTCGGCCCCTTCAAGCCCCGCAAAGCGACCGTCACGGTCGATGGGGTCACCCAAACGTTCGAGAAAGTCTATCTCGCAAGCGCGATGAACGGCCGTTACTATGGCGGCGGGATGAACATCGCCCCGGATCAGAAACGCGGAAGCGGCCTCCTTACGAGCGTCGTCATCCACGGCAAAGGAAAGCTTGGGACCTTCATGATGTTCCCAAGCATCTTCAAGGGGAAACACGTGAAAGACAAGAAGCACGTTTCCGTTCTCCAAGGCAAGGAAATCACCGTCACGTTCGACGTTCCCTGCGGCCTTCAAATCGACGGCGAAGTCGTTGAGGATGTCACGACCTACAAAGCTTATGTAAAATAAGCGTATGAAAAACAAACGCAAAAGCCCCTACGATCCCCTGCTGTTCCAAGGGATCGCCCATCGTGGTCTCCATGACGCCGTCTCGACGGAAAACGGCATGGGGGCCTTCCAAAAAGCCGTCGATGCGGGGGTCGCGATCGAGTGCGACGTCCACCTATCGAAAGACAAACACCTCGTCGTCTGCCACGATTCGTCTTTGCTTAGAACCACCGG
The DNA here is from genome assembly GCA_016296285.1 of Bacilli bacterium. Lineage (GTDB taxonomy): Bacteria > Bacillota_I > Bacilli_A > RFN20 > CAG-826 > Alloenteromonas. The sequence goes on along the minus strand of JAEDJP010000022.1, from coordinate 13,401 downwards.
GAAGGAAGGAATCATCGAGGATCTGACCCTTTCCGAAATCAAGGAGGGGTATCGCCTTCTTGACGGCGGGGAAGTCCCGACGTTCCAAGAGCTTTACGACCTCGTCCAAGAACGGGTTCCTTTGGTCGTCGAACTCAAGACGAAGGACAGGAACTACTTCGCCTTGGCCCGTCAAGCAAAGAAAGAGTTCGCCCAAGTCAAGGATCCATCGAAACTCGTGGTCATCTCCTTTGATCCCCGTGCCCTGCTTTGGGTTTCCGGCTGCCGCCATTCCACCGGCCTCCTTGTCACCGACACCGCCACTTGGGTCATCCAGCTTGGCTACAATTTCGATTTCATGGACGTCCAAGACACCCTCGTCGAGGATCCGAAGGTTCAAAGGCTCCGGGAAAAGGGCCACCTCCTCAACGTCTGGACCATCGACACGGAGGAAAAGCTTCAGAAGGTGTTGCCTCACGTCGACATGGTCACGTTCCAAGACATGCCCTTGTCCCACCTTCGCGATTCCCTTGCGAAACGAAATGGCTGAGCACCGCGCGAATGCGCGTATAATGACCGCGTGATGGAACGCGAGGTCATTCAAGAAATTCGGAATCGCCTCAAAAAGGCGAAACGCTTTGTCTTCCTCGGGGGCGCGGGTGTTTCGACCGCCTCGGGAATTCCCGATTTCCGCTCGGCGGACGGGATCGCCAAGACCACGGAGAAATACGGGCTTTCTTACGAAAACATCCTTTCCCATCGTTTCTTTTTCGAGCACACCGACCTCTTTTACGATTTCTATTGGTCCAGCATGGTCCATGAAGGGGCCAAGCCGAACCTCGCCCACGCCGTTCTCAAGGATTTCGGGGATCGGCACATCCTTTTCATCGTGACCCAGAACATCGACGGGCTTCATGAGCTCGCGGGGTCCAAACGGGTGATCCCGGTCCATGGAACCATCCATTCCTACACCTGCGTTTCCTGCGGGCAAAAGGCCACCTTGGATCAAATTCCGCACCATGGGGTCCCTCTTTGCCCTCGTTGCCACGCTCCCTTCAAGCCGGATGTCGTCCTTTATGGCGAGCCTCTCGGGGAAGAAGAACTCATGGGCGCGAAAGCTGCGACCGAATACGCGGACGCCTTGATCGTCGGGGGCACCTCGCTTCAGGTCTACCCGATCAATGAGCTGCCCCTCTATTTCTCGGGCCAAGTGTCCGTGCTCATCAACCGCGAACCGACGCCTCTTGATGGCCGGTTCGATTACGTGATTCGCGCGGATGTCGGGGAAACGTTGCGCGCCCTATTGGAGGATCTTTGATGGGACATTCCTTTCGCCACCTGCGCCTCGTGCTCAAGCATCGCCATCGCGTGATCGCAAACGCCTCGCACCTCGGCATTTGCTTCCAGTCCCTCCGCCACGACCTCACCAAATTCTCGCGGTCGGAGTTCCGGGTGTCCGCCTCCTATTACGTGGGCGACCATTCCCCCGTCTATGAGGAGAGGTTGCGGAACCATTACTTTTCGACCGTGTGCCAGCATCACACGAAACGCAACAAGCACCATTGGGAATACTGGACCGATTTTTTTGCGGGCCGCATCATCGTGAAATCCATGCCGTGGAACTGGGCGATGGAATATGTCGCGGACATGCTGAGCGCCTCGTATTGCTATCACCCGGAATCCTTCAAAAGAGAGACCCCATTAACGTATTTTCGCCATTACAAAGACGCGTATATCATGACGGAAAGGACCAAGGAATTCATCGAATGGTGCCTTGTCCAATACGCGGAATCCGAATGGAAGGGGCTCAAAAAGAAAGCCACGAAAGCGAAGTACGCGGAAATCGCCTCGCGCACCCCGGAAATCGAGGTCCGCGAAACCCTCCGCCCATTTGGCGATTTGCCAACGCTAAAACCCGATATATAATATCGGCCTTAGGAGAACCTGATGAAGAACAAAATCATAGTCATCGGCTGCGGCAGACTAGGCTCGTCCATCGCGAACGAGAATTCGCGAAAGGGCGATGACGTCTTGGTCATGGATACGGACAAATCCTCGTTTTCCCGGCTCGACGAGCAATTCTCGGGCATCTTTTCCGTCGGGGATTGCACCTCGACCGAAGACCTCGAGGAAATCGGCATCGAGAACGCGGGGGAAGTCGTGATCACGACGGGAGACGACAACATCAATCTCTTCGTCACGTATCTCTGCGCGAAAAAATACCACGTCCCCCATATCTTCGTTCGTTTCGACGATCCGGATAAGGGTTTCCTCGTCCAAGGGATGCCTGCCAAGATCATCTATCCGTTCCAGTTGTCCCGTTCCCGCTATTTCACGTTCAAGACCGGAGGGCGCGAAGAATGAAAATCGTCATCGCCGGCGGCGACTCCCAAGCCGAATTCATCCTTTCGATGTTCAAGGGGAAGAACAACGAGCTCATCGTCATCAACGGCGATCCCGTCGTCGCGGATTTGCTCAAGAAGCGTTGCCGCGTCTCCGTCACGTGCGGGGATCCCTGGCGGCGCTACATCCTCGACGAGGCGGACGCCTACGACGCGGATATTTTCATTTCCCTTTGCGAGAAGGACACGGACAACTTCGCGGTTTGCTTGCTCGCCAAGAAGGTGTTCAACGCCAAGAAGTGCATCTGCGTCGTCAACAACCCCAAAAACGTCGACCTCTATGAGCAGCTCGGCATCGATTCCGTCCTCTCGAGCACGTATTTGCTCGCGCAATCCATTCGCAGCGAGACCACGATGGAATCTCTCGTCAAGACGCTTAGCATCGACAACGACAAAATCAACGTCACTGAATTCACGGTCCTTTCCAAGCACGTCATCGCGAACCGCAAGATCCGCGACATCAAATTCCCGAACAAGATCGCCTCGATTGCCGCCATCAAGCGCAACTACGAGGTCATCATCCCCAACGGCGACATCGTCCTTCTCCCGATGGACGTCTTGCTCTACGTCTGCGCTCCCGAGAATTCCGCGAAAGTCTCGAATTTCCTTTCCAAAGAACTCGATGCCGACGCTTTGAAGACCCTTGCCAAAGCGGATTCCAAGAAGGTGGCCGCGGGAGAATAAACCGTGAGAAAAGAAGTGTCCGGCGTGAGAATGCTCCTAGGATACCTCGGCATTTTCCTCGTGCTCGTCGGATTCATCACGGCCTTCCCCATGGTCATGATGGCATATCCCGGCGAAACCGCTTGCTGGTTCAACTTCGTCTTGCCTTCCGGGATCGACATCCTGCTCGGCGTGATCCTCTATTTCGCGTTCCTCTTCAAGCGGAAGCGAACCAAGTTCGTCCGTCACCAGGATTCCATGCTGCTCGTGCTCGTGTGGCTCGTCGCGATTCTCTCCGGAGCCGCCCCCATGTTCATCGCCGGCATCCGCGGGCAGATGCAAATGACGTTCGCGGAGTCCATGTTCGAGGTCACCTCGGCTTATTCCACGACCGGCCTCAACGTCTTCAAGGACTTCCTCGATTCCCCGGGCGCCTTCTGCCCCCACGTCTACACCTTTGCCCGTTCCTGGATGCAATTCATCGGGGGCGTTGGGTTCGTTTTGATCCTCGCTTCCCTTTTGGGAGGCAATACCTCCATGGCCCTTTATCAAGGCGAAGGGCATAACGACCGCATCCTCGCCTCCTTGCGCAAAACCGCTCAGGTCATCCTTGGGATCTACACCGCCTACATGGTCCTCGGGGCCCTCGCCCTTTGGCTCTCGGGTCTTCCCCTCTTCGATGCGTTCAACATCTCGATGTGCGCCCTTTCCGGCGGCGGCCTCTCCCTCCGCTCGTCCAACATCGCCTTCTATGAAGCCTATGAAGGCCAGATCCTCAATTACCATTTCGAGAACGGCATCCGCGTTGAGGAAGTCGGGAACGGGGCGTTCTTCCCCGTGAATTTCCTGAGCATCGAGATCGTCATGATGGTGCTCGTTACCCTGTCCGCGGTCAGCTTCGTCCTCCACACGTTCTTCCTGACCGGCAAATGGAAGAAGTTCTTCCGCGACTCGGAAACCTTGTTCGGCATTTCCTCCTTCCTCGTTCTCTTCGCCTTCTCATTCGGCGGCTTCTTGCTCATGCTCCGTCAAGAAAACCCCGCGATTCCCCTCGACAAAGCCGCGATGGACATCGCCTTCTACCTCGTCGGGAGCGCCACGACGTCGGGTTTCTCTAACACCGACCTTCCCACGTTCATGGCTCTCGGGAAACCCTTGTTCCTCGCCTCGATCTTCGCGATGTTCATGGGTGGCGGCGTCGGGTCCACCGGCGGCGGTCTCAAGCAATATCGCGTGGTGGTTTCCCTCAAATCCTTGTTCTATTCCATCCGTTATCGCTTCCTAAGTCCCCATCAGCTTCGTCCCAAGACGATTTACCGTTATGGCAAGACCGAGGAACTCGATTCCGCCACGGTCTCGGAAGCGGAACACTATGGAATCCTCTTCCTGCTGCTCGTCATCCTCTCGACCCTCATCGGCGTCATGGCCCCCGATGGCAGCGCCCCCTACACCAAGATGGATTTGCCAAGCGTCCTCTATAACGTCGTCTCGGCCTCGTCCAACACCGGTTATGGCGTGAGCGATTTCCTTGCGTATCGCGCGGAATTCGGCGCCACGTCTTGGGCGTATAATCTAACCGTGTGGACCTTGACGGTCGACATGTTCCTCGGCCGTCTTGAGATCATGCCTCTCTTCTACGCGTTCTCAAACGTCACCGAGGAGATCCGCTACCGTCGCGCCAAACGCAAGACGGAACGCTCAACATCCACTTTAGTTTCATGAAAGGAGAGCCCTTATGCTCATCGATCAAATCAAAAAGGCCAACATCCAGGCCATGAAAGACCACGACGCGATTGCCCGTGGTGCTTACTCCATCCTCATCTCCCGTTACCAGGAGGCCCTCACCTCGGGCTCTGGCAAGCAAATCGGCGATGCCGACATCGTCCGCATGATCCAGAAGTTCGCGAAAGAACTCGAGGAAGAGAAAGCCGGCTACGAGAAAGCCGGGCGTCATGAGGATGCCGCGGCGACCGCCCACCAACTCGAGGTCATCTCCGCGTTCCTCCCGAAAATGCTCGAGGAAAGCGAGATCAAGGCGATTATCCTCGGCCTCGAGGACAAGTCCATCCCCGCCGTCATGAAGCATTTCAAAGCGAACTACGACGGCAAGGTCGATATGGGTCTTGTCAGCAAAATCGCCCGTAGTCTATAATACCTCTCGGCTCACCGCCGGGAACTAGGGGCATGGTTCAATGGCAGAACAGCGGTCTCCAAAACCGTTGATGAGGGTTCGATTCCTTCTGCCCCTGCCAAAAAACACCCAAATGCGTCGACTCCTTGTCGGCGCTTTTTCTTATCTTTAAGCAAGATAATAAGCAAGATAATAAGCAAGATAACCTGACGAACGGACGATGATATGGTAGAATCAAGCCATGGAAGAATACGAGCCTCCTTTTGTTTTGAGCAACGAAATCGTGCGTTTTGTCTCCGCAATTATGGAGAAAATCGGCAAGATCAATATTTTTCGCGAACTCGATAGGCTCCCGGTCTTGAGAAAGCAAAACAGAATCCGTTCGATTCAGGCGAGTTGTGCCATCGAGGCGAATTCCTTGTCAATCAATCAGGTGAGCGATGTCATCAATGGCAGAATGGTTCTTGGACCCCAAAAGGATATTCTCGAAGTGAAAAACGTGATCCGGGCTTACGAAGAACTCGAAAGCATCGATCCGTATTCGAAAAAGGAATTGCTGAGAATCCATGCCATCGTCGGGAAAGACGTCGTCGATCATGCCGGCCATTTCCGGACCGGAAACGAAGGGGTGGCGGACGAAAGCGGGCGAGTTGTCTTCGTGGCCCCTCCCCCAGAGATGGTCGATGGCCTCATGAGCGGCTTGTTCTCTTGGATCAAAAGAAACATGAGTTCACTTCATCCTTTGATCCTTTCTTCTGTTTTTCATTACGAATTTGTTTTCATCCATCCGTTCTCCGACGGGAATGGTCGCATGGCAAGGTTTTGGCAAACCGCCCTTTTGGGGAAATGGAACCCCGCGTTCTATTACCTCCCGATTGAGAACCAAATCAAGGATCACCAAGCCGATTACTACAAAGCGATCAGCGAGTCCCATATCGCCGGGAAATCCAATCCCTTTATCCTGTTCATGCTCCAAATGATCGATACCGCTTTGGCGGAATTGATTCAGAATGCTTCCGTGTTTTCCGACCATTCGATCTATGCGAAAAAGTTTTTGTCTTTCGTGCCGCTCGGGGCGTTTTTGAGCGCAAACGAAATCATGGGCCTGTTGGGACTGAAGAGCAAAGAAACCTTAAGAAAGAATTATCTTAACCCCATGATCGCGGAAGGGTATGTGATTTTGGAATACCCCGAAAAGCCGACAAGCAGGAATCAAAGATACAAGCGGGTTCGTTGATTGCTTTTCGTAAGAGCTTCGATGGCGTTAAAGCGATGATAATTTCGATTTCTCATCGGAAGCCTACTGCACGAGTCGACGTTTTGTAGACACGCCTTTCATTTTTCTTTCTTCCGGCCTTCGCCTTCGCGATAGCCGCCTGTTTTTTCTCGTAGGCGATTCTGCTCGGCTTCTTCGGTTGGCCGGGCTTCCCGGCGTACATCTTCCGGAAGGCCTTCGGCGTCAGGTAGCCGAACGCGTGCGAGGGCCTGCCATCGTTGAAATATTCGATATAGGTCTCGATGGCCTTCGGGACGTCGTCGATGCCGGCGCTCTTCAGACATTCCCTGACGTACCGGTAGATGCTCTGCTCGGTGATGTCGTGTTCCGCGGCCGCCTCCTTTTTGGTCAGTTTGTGAGCGAATACGCGCCTTCCGATCTCCATCCTTTCGCTTGGCGTGTGGTACATTTCCATCCTCCTTGAATCGAGTTTACGTTACGGAGGCATCCGATGCTCGCGTCTCCTGCCTCCGTAACCTTTAGAAAGTGTCTACTTTTAGGTTACCGGTCCAAGAAAAATAATATAGAATTAACGATATGGACAAATTCACTTTAGTTTTAGGACAAGAAAACAACTATTTACCAGGCAAACTGTGGACAGAATATGAAGTTGAAGTGCTGGATGATAAAATTATTTGTATTAACAAAAAAAGATAATTCAATTCATGTAACGATTCCTTATTCAGACTTTAAGGAAGCTGAATTTGGAATTGGCAATGGTAATCTTTGGCTACAATGTGAACTTGAAAATGGTTCATTATCATTTTGCTCGCCAAGAAAAAGCTGGAAATCTGAAACTGGCAAAAAATTAGTTGAATTCATTAATAATGTTTGCCCTATTAAGGATATTAAGGCGTATAAGCAATACACTGGGCCGTTCTTCTTTATTCATATGTTTAAATAGATGGAAAATGACGATTAGCCCTCTTGCATGAGGCGTCGATCATTCAGCGACACGGATCACAAACGGGTCGCTTTTTCTTGCCCGATGATGACGTTGCCTTTTGGCCCCACCCAAATGCGATCTTTTTTGAAAGACGGAAAGAATCGTTTGTTGGTAGGGAACAGAATGGTAAGATTATTAATGAAATGTTCCCTACTTGGAGGAAAGCAAGAATGAACACTTTAGAAGAAATCCAAAAACTGCTGGCGCAAAAAAGCGATCTTCAAGCGCGATATAATCTATTGCCATACGACGGAACGCCTGAAGTTAAAGAGAAGAATGGCCAGAAATATATCTACATTAGGAAAAGGACGAACGGCAAGATCACCTCGACTTATGTAGGGCCTTTCGATGACGCGTTATTGACGTCCTTGCTGAAAAGCACGAAAGAGGCGAGAGAGATTCGGAAGCAGATCAAGCATCTGGATAAACAATTGACCATTCTTGGTTATGCGGAGAGCGCGTTAGATCCGAGAATCCAAACGAATTTGGAGTTCGCGAGATCGAACATGAAACGGATCATTTACAATCAGGCGATTTTGGAAGGCATCGCCACGACGTTTCGTGACACGGAAACCATCATCGAAAACGGAAAAATTCACAACGTTGATGCCGAGGGTGTTCAAAAGATATTGAACCTAAAGCATTCCTGGGAATTCATATTGGATAAGGACGTCATTCAATCGAATTGCGATTACTACCTTTGCTGCTATATCGCGAGATTGGTCAATGAAGGCTTTTACCAAAATGGCGGTCGTATACGAGGGGTCCCCGTGACGATTGGTGGCTCCTCGTACATCCCTCCTCTTCCCATGGAATTCGATGTCAAAGAAAAGATTGACCGCATCGTAAATTCCTCGATGAGCGGAAAGGCGAAAGCGATCGAGCTTTGCCTGTACGTTATGAAGACACAGATCTTCAATGACGGAAACAAAAGAACGGCCGTTATCTTTGCGAATTTTTACCTGATATCCCAAGGGCTCGGGTTACTCATCATCCCATTTGATAAGGTGCCGGAATTCAAGAAAAAACTTGTTTGCTATTACGAAGATACCGACACCGAAAGCGTGAAAAAGTTTTTGGAAAGCTGCATAGTCTCCCTTTAATTCTTCCAAAACCAGCGCTCTGAATGGTCTACATCAAGTCAAATTGCAATCCTTTCTTTTACGAGTCATCTCTCAAAAAAACATCCAATAAACCGAACAAAACAAGATGAGAATCGGATACTCAATCACCCATTGATACTGGCTAATCTCACAAAAACGTTTATAATTTGGGAGAATATTGAAGGAGTTGGGAGAATGAGGAGTTTCGATTATTCGGGATTCATGAATCGAAAATGGCCTAAGGAAGTCGTTCATTACATTGGGTTAATTCATGAATTCAAAGGACGACAGCAACTTTATTTGAAACAAAAGCCGGATGAACTTTCTAACTTGGTCGCGGTCGCGAAAAGACAATCCACCGAGGCGAGCAACGAGATCGAAGGCATCCGAACGACCAACGCCAGGCTGATCCAGCTGATGAACGACAAAACCACCCCAAAAAACCGGGATGAAAAAGAGATTCTTGGATACCGTCGCGCATTAAACCTGGTGCATGAATCGTTCGAGTTTATCCCAATTCGCATCAATTCCATCCAGCAAATTCATAGAGAAATGTATCGCTTCATGGATGTGAATTACGATGGCAAATTCAAAGATACGGCCAACGAAATCGACGTGATCCATCAAGACGGGACGAAAGAAGTGGTATTCAAGCCCTCGGAACCATTTGAGACTCCTTACGCTCTCGAGAGCCTATGCGACGAATACAACAAGGCTATCGGGGAATACGGAATCGATCCATTGCTCGTCATCCCTGTGTTTGTTCATGACTTTCTATGCATCCACCCATTCAACGATGGCAACGGGAGGATGTCCAGATTGCTTACAACCCTTTTGCTTTATAAGGCTGGGTTCGTTGTTGGGAAATACATTTCTCTGGAGAAAATGATTCAAAGCACGAAGCAGGATTATTACGAGGCGTTAAGCGCAAGCTCAAAAGGATGGCACGAAAAGACAAACGATGACACCCCTTTCGTCAAGTACCTTCTCGGGACGGTCTTGGCGGCTTATCGGGACTTCGAGGACAGGATCAATCTCGCGGGCAAGAGAATGTCCGCGAAGGAAATGGTCGCAAACGCCGTCAGCCAACAAATCGGGAAGTTCACGAAGAGCGACATCGCGGAACGTTGCCCCGAAATCGGATCAAGCTCGGTTGAATCGGCTTTGAAACAGCTTTGCGAAGAAGGGGTGATCGAAAAGCGCGGCGGAGGGCGTTCCACTTACTACGCAAAATTGAGGTAAACCTTTCTCTCGTCCCATTGTTTGGCAGACCAAAACCCGTTCATGAAACGATGCGACTGAATCATTCCTCGGCCTTTCCGAAGACGTGTCCCGCCTAGAAAACGCATACACGTATCCCCTCTTTTTCTTTCGGCAATCAATTTGCTTTCGCAAAATCATTTTTCCGATACAATGGTAACCATGGACGATCAATCTTCCAAACTCCTTCGACTCTATAACGACCTCGACGAGATTTTGCGCGAGCGTTACCAAGGGGATAAGGGCTTTTCCTATGTTGCCCGTTACGCATCCGAGCTTCGGCGTTCCCCGTCCTATTCCGTCTCGGAACGAGGCAGGAAACTCGATGATATCCGGGAGATTCGCAATTTGCTCGTGCACGATCTCGACATGAACGCCGATGGCCTCGTCTTGATTCCCGAGGCCACGTTGTCCCTTTTAGAACGCGAGATCCTTCTTTTGAAGAATCCCCGCACCGCCTATCAAGTCGCGACCCCGGTTTCCAAGCTCATCCGCGCGGAGGGGGATGATTCCGTGCCGATGTTGCTTACAAGCATGAAGGAACGCGGCTATATGCAGCTGCCGTTCCTCGATAAGAAAAACCGCCTCATCGGAGTCTTGTCCCCGAATGCCATCCTCGTGTTCCTCGGGCAAGGGGGAACGTTCCACAAGGATCTGCGCCTTGTCGATCTTTCCGAGGTCCTGCCCATCGAGAAGCACATCTGCGAGCATTACGCCTTCCTGTCCCGTTCCGCGACCGAAGAAGAGGCTTGCGCTCTTTATCACGATCTCTATCGGAAGGGCAAGAAGCTCGCGATGGTGTTCGTGACGGAACATGGGTTGCCCGAAGAAGCCGTGATCGGCATCTTGACGGCTTACGATATCGTCCATTGGATCAGCGATTATGAGGAGGAACCGCGATGAACATATTCCCGTTTTTGACGCTAAAAAGCGACACGAAGTTCCTGATTGACACGTGCACGCTTCGCCAAGCCCTCGAGAAGATGGAATTCTATCGCTATAGCGTCATCCCGCTTCTTGACGAGAACGGGCGCTACATCGGGACCCTTTCGGAAGGCGATTTGCTCCGCTACGTGAAGAAGGATCTCGATTTCGATTTGACGAAAGGCGAGGATGTCCCCATCTCCGACATCCCGCGTTACCGTTCCTACAAGCCCCTTTCCATGGAATCGACCTTGGAAGAGCTCATCGAGCTCGCGATGGAGCAAAACTTCATCCCGATGGTCGATGACCGCGGGGTTTTCATGGGCATCATCCGTCGCCGGACGCTGCTTGAATATTGCAAAAAGGAATTGCACGATTCCTTGAAAGAAGCCCTTTAATCCTTCTGGTAGATGCGAAGGACGAAGGAAACCCTCAACGTTAGGCTCGGGGTTCTCTCGAGCTTTTCTTTTGCCTCTTTCGGGGATTTGTAGAAATACGGGGTCATCGCGAAAAGGGAGAGAAGATCCTCGTTTGGGATATTCGTTGTCCCCTTGATTTCTTTTTCTTCGACGAGATGGAACCCGGGAAGACCTTTTTCCTTGGGCAAGTTTTCCCTTGGCTCCTCGTAAAGAAGTTCCTTGAGCTCGAAAAGGTGGCGCGCCCCAGGGAGGACGCGCAGGTAATAGCCGTCCTTTTTCACGACGCGCAGAAACTCGTTCTCAGCGATGGGAGCGAAGCAATTGAGGATCCCATCCATCGATGCGTCGAGGAGGGGAAGGTAATCCATGTTCCCGACGACGTAGGACAAATTGGCGATGCCCGCGGCTTTCCGTTGCTTGTCCGCCTCGAGGATCGCGGCTTTCGATAGATCGATCCCGACAAAGGAAGAAGAAGGGGAGGAAAGGGCGAGGCCTTCCGTGTAATACCCTTCCCCGCAGGCGATGTCCCCGAAGACGAAAGGAGGGTTCAAATACGCGGAGAGAGCCTCGATGAGGCCATCTTTTAGGATGGCGTAATACCCCTTCCGGAGAAACGCCTTCCGGGCGAGGATGCTTTCCTTGCTATCCCCTTCCTCGACTTTGCGGCCTTGGTTGGCGAGGATGAGGTTCACGTAACCGGATTTGCCCTTATCGAAACTATGCCCATTTGGGCAGCGATAGGTTTTCGTCTCTTCGCTTAACGGGGCGAAGCAATTGGGGCAACGCAGGAACGGTTTCATTTTGTTCCTCCATAGACGCGGATGGCTTTGGGAAGGATCGAAAGATGGACGCTGCCTTGCTCCCCCTTTTCCCCGTCGAGGGTCCAAGAAGCATCCCCTTCGATTGCGATATCCGCTTCCTCAAGGGAAAGGCAAGGAACCTTTTTCGGCGCGAAGAAATACGGGAGCAGCCCATTGAACGGGCCATTCTTCGTCAAAAATACCTCGAGCTTCCCGTCGTCATTCCGTCCCAACTTGTTGATCCGGAAACCCCCGACGTGGGAGCCGTTCAAAATCATGATGAAAGGGGCTTCGCCTTCGATTTCCCCGCAATTCCGATGGATACGATAGGAAATTTCGTGCTTTTGGAAGGCTTCTTTCAAGGATAAAAAATAATAGCTGAGCCGGTGGAAGATCTTCTTCGCGCGCCGCTTCGCCTTATAGGAAACATCCGCGTACGCCCCAATCGCGGCCATGTAGACGAAGGGCTTGCCATTAAGAAGCCCAAGGTCGATTTGCCTTTCATTCCGTTTGAGGAAGACACGAACCCCTTTCTTGATCGACGCGGGGATCCCGAAGCTTCTGCCGACATCCCCAAGGGTTCCGTCGTTGAGATAACCAAGGACCGGTTTTTCTTCAAGGGAAAGCAGGGCCTCGACGACGCGCAGGAACGTGCCATCGCCCCCGACGACCAGAATCGCAAAGACGCGCGAGGCTTCCTCGACGATCTTCGCCTGGCCATCTTCTAAAGAGGGCGCGACGTATTCTTCCACCTCATAGGTCTTCGAAAGCAACGAAAGGACCGCGTCTCGATGACGCGCGAAAGCCCCATGACCCGAAGCCAACGTGCGGTAGAGAAGAAGCCTTTCCATGGCAAAAATTGTACAAACGGACCTTGATTTCGGCAAGGGATTAGGCCGCTTCCCGTGCCTTGAAGGCCTTGCGGAAAACAAAAGGCAAGAGGATGAAGTCGGCGATGCAAGCAAGAACCCAAGAGAAAGGATAGACGCTATAGAGCCAGAGGACGTTTTGGAATTCCTCGACTCGCAAGATGATCCCTTGGATGACCGCGATGCGGAACACGGTGCAGGTAAGACCCGTCACGATCGCGGGGACCACGGGCTTACGCACCCCTTTCATCGCTCCGCCTGCCACGTCCATCGCCATATCGAGGACATAGGTGAAGCCAACGATCCATAGACGCGTCTTGCCCGCTTCGATGGCGACCTCGTTATTCCCGTCGACGAAGAGGGACAAAAGGGGCTGATAGGCAAAAAGGATGACGAGATCGTAGGCGAGGCAATACATCGCTCCCCAAGCAAGGCCATACCATAGGACCCTGCGGACGTTGCGTTCTTTCTTCGCCCCGTAGTTCTGGGCGATGATGGCCATGGTCGCGGAGGAAATCGACTCGATGAAAGCGTAATTGTAGTTGTTGATGTTGTTCGCCGCGATTGCCCCGTTTTGGAGGGAGACGTTGCCTGCCCCGATGACGTAGAGGGCGCTTTGGATGAAGGTG
>JAEDJP010000139.1 GCA_016296285.1 Bacilli bacterium | reverse complement strand
CTCGGTTCACAGCCGAGTGTGTTCACCGTTTCACCAATCGCGCCACGCGGTAAATAATATAGAAGGGAGGCAAGGGAAAAGCAAGAAGAATTTGCCCGTGCCACGGCCTTTATCGCGCTTTATGCCCAAAGAGGCCGACTTATTTGCCAAGCAGGCGCTTGACCTCAAGCAAAACCGGCAATTCGCGTCTCTTCACGAGCCCGGAAACGCCATGGTCTTCCTGCGCTTCGTAGGCTTCAATCGCCTCATCGAGGGTCAGGAAGCGGGTTTCCTTGATGAAATCATCGCCCTCGGACTCAAAGTGCTTGCCTTTGAATTCCTTCGCAGAGCAAAGGTAATAGCGGTTGCGGTTGGCCCTGCCGATCAGGTTGTAGGCATCATCGATTTCCGCGACGCATTCCCCGACCTCGACCTCGTAACCGAGTTCTTCTTCGCATTCCCGCGCGAGGGCCTCGGCGAACGTCTCGCCTTCGTCGACGCCGCCCCCGGGGGTCTCGAGGTAATGCTGCTTCCCGAAACGGTCGTCGCGGTAGATGTGGTGAATCGCGATGCGGTCGCCAGGGAAGAAAACGATCCCGCGAGCGATATCCCGATGATTCGTGAGTTCCGTTTCCGGATACTCTTCGTCTTTCAAGTGAAGCAAAATCATGGCTTTATCGTAACCCAAACGAATACACGGGCATAGAAAATAATTATAATAACGCCATGATCGTCATCCGAAACCGCCTTATCGCCCTCTTCTCTCGCATCGCGATTTTCGTGGTTTTGTTCATGGCGCTTGTCTGGTATTGGCCTCTCATCGGGTATGAATACACGCCGATTTGCCTTTTCGAGATCCAAGTGGGGATTGCCTATCTTTTCCTCATGTTCCTCATCATCATCTTCAACGTGATCGACTTGCGCCATGGCATAAGCGGGGTTGCGGCGGGGGCCTATATGCCCATCGCCTTGGCCATGACCGCCTATGCCATACTCGGGGGAACGCTCGGGCTCTCCTACATGCTCCCGACCCACGGATTAAGCAGCGCGCAAGCCGTTCTATATAACGCCTTGCTCATCGCGTTGCCACTCCTTGAATGGGTCCTGTTTGAGCAAAAGGGAACCGTGAAGGCTTATTATGGGATAACCTGGATGGTGTATCCCCTCTTCTACATGGTGTTCACCGTCTTCCGCGCCGTCATTTGGAGAGACAACCCTTTGTTCGCGGATGGCAGCATGTACGCCTATGAATTCTTTGACCATCACGACCCCCTCTTCGTGCTCTGGGTCGTGCTGGGGCTCTTGATCAATTACCTCTTCGGTCTATTGCTCATCTTGCTCAATAACGTGCTCGGCCGCAAATTCAAGAAGCAGCGCGGCGTCTTGCTCGACTGACCTTCTTCTTTGGCAGCACGCGGTGAAAGGGGGAAACCATCCCCAAGGCTTTCACGTCCGAGGATGAAAGAAGGCAAAGGGAGCAGAGATACCATTTCTGGGGCGTCCCCTTTTGCTCGATCGTCAAGGAGAGGGGCTCGAATGCATCGCTTCGGAAGCGCATGCGAACGAGGTCGATGCGGGTCCCCTCGGGGCTTGAGCGCGCGAAATCCGGGGCGAGCAAGAGCTTGCGGGAACGGTCAAGCAACGCCAGGTAGTCGTTTGGATGGGCGACGGCCATCTTGTCGAGGGTATCTCCTGCGACGTAGACCGAAGGGTCGCTCGTTAACGATAGTCCTGCCGCTTCCTCGATTTCTTTGGAGATGCGCCCAAGGCGCAAGGAGTCATGGTTCATGGTGGGTACCTCCGCTTTCTTTATTCCCGTTTTCGCCTTTCCTTTTGCCCGATGATTTCTAAAACAGCCGAAAACAACCGATGGGGGCGCAAGAATCTTCTTTCTCATCCTCGTTACATTCCTCCCTTGTCATGGAAAGCGAACGAAACCATAATGGTCCCATGTACCGTTATGACAAAGCGGGGCAGACGAGCTTTGCCCTTGGCACCCAAGCGACCTTCTACCTTCTTGAAAGCGCCCCAAGGCGCGCGAAGAGGGTCTATATCTCCCCCAAGCAAAACCGCGACGAGACCTATGCTCGTTTACGCGCCCTTTGTTCGGAGACAAACGTCCCCGTCATCGAGAACAACGAACGGATCTTCCGCGATTTGTCGGGCAAGGACAATGTCATGGTCATCGGGGAATTCGAGAAGAACGAGGAGGTCTTAGACCCCGCGAGCAACCACGTATTGCTCGTCCAACCCTCGAACGCGGGGAATCTTGGGACCATCTTGCGTTCCCTCGTTGGCTTCGGGCTTGCCGACATCGCCCTCATCACCCCTTGCGTCGACCCCTTCGACCCCAAGGTCATCCGCGCGAGCATGGGAGCTATCTTCCATCTCCGGTTGAAGCGCTTCTCAAGCTTCGAGGACTATGCCGCAAGCGCGGGGAGCCGTTCTTTCTACCCCTTCATGCTGCAGGCGACCAAATTTCTCCCGGAAGCGAAAGCCTCTTCTCCCTATACCTTGATCTTCGGGAATGAGGCGACGGGCCTCCCATCACCCTTCCTTTCCATCGGGGAGCCTCTTAAGATTCCCCAAACCCCGTTCATCGATTCGCTCAACCTCGACAACGCCGTCGCGATCGCCCTATACGAATTCCAAAAAGAAGCCATCCATTGACTTGTTTTCGATTCTTTTTCCTTTCCGCCATTTTTGCGTGGACTTGTCAATCAAAAGGCGTACAATAACGACTTTGAGTAACGGGGTAGAAAAATGGAAAACGTCAAGAAGAAACAAGGATTGTTCGATCGAATCCGCAGCATGGATCTCACGACCGGAAACCTCTTCTTGAAGCTCGGCATTTTCGCCATCCCGATGGCTCTCGCGACCATCCTTCAATTGCTCTACACGACCGTCGACCTCGTCTCCGTCCACCTTTGGGGCGGCGGGGAGAACAGCGCATCCGCGATCTCGGGAAACGGGGCTCTCATCAACCTCATCGTCGTCATGTTCGCGGGCTTCGCGATCGGGGCAAACGTCGCGATCGGCAACGCGATCGGGGCCAAGGACTACGACCACGCGGAGAAGGTCTTGCACACGTCCCTTGTCTTTGCGTTGCTAAGCGGCATCGGCGTTGGACTCTTCGGGTTTTTCATGACCCCATACCTTCTCGATCTCATCCAGATCGAACCCGCGTACCGGGAAGAAGCCATCGCCTATATGCAGGTGTATTT
>JAEDJP010000138.1 GCA_016296285.1 Bacilli bacterium | reverse complement strand
TGATAGAAACTCGTTTTGGGATGGATATCCTTGGATCGATAAGCGACATTCAAGGGGTCCCGTTCCCCATCAAAAACATAAGCAAGGGTGGCCAAAACCGGCTCCGGCTTTTTCTCCGCGGCCTTTTTCAGGACGGCAACGATGTTGGCCGAGGGGGCTTCCGTGGTTCCGTTCTCCTCGCTTTCGGAAGCGTCGTTCTCGCCGCTATCCCCTTCTTCCTTGTCTTCCGTGTCTTCGTCATATTCTTGCGCCGGCATGGAGAAGGACAGGAATCTGGAATAATCCTCCGCGGAACGAACGCGCCCGCGGCCGTTGATTGCCCCATAGAGCCATTCATACGTTACGGTAGCGAGGAAATCGGAGTCTTCCGCCCTTTTTTCCAAGAGCTTGAAATAATGGTTGAGAAGAGCGGTTTCAATGACTCTTACCGCGTCGATGTTCGTCTGGCGGGGCTCAAGAACGTCGCGACGTTTCTTCTCCCCGTCAAACACCACTTGGGCAAAGGGAGCAAGTTCGTCAAAAAACAAGGGGGACGTGTGTTCGTCTTCGGCCTCAAAACCTTCTTCGTAATGCAAAAGGTCCGTCTCGCCGATCACGCCTTCATCGGCCTTTTTCCGCAGATAGGAAGGGTTGATCTCCAAAAGTGGCGAGCAACCCGAGAGGAGCGAATGCAGATTTTCCTTTTCGGTCGCTCCGAACTGCCCGAATGGGTTTCCAACGAAAATCACGGTGTTCTCTGCGCGCGTCAAAGCGACGTAGTAAAGGCGTACGTGCTCATCGATCTCAGCGTTGTTTCGGGCTTCCGAAAGAATGCGATTCTCCACGATCGATTGCGTCAGCCCGAGTTGGGGGTCTTCTTCGTCTGCAAAGGATGCCGGATCGAGTTCTTTGGGAAGGACAAAACCAAACCGAGAGGAGAATGGCTTGGGACCCGCGGATACGGGAGGCTTTGTTAACGCGTTGCAGGAGGCGGGAAGATAGACGACTTTCTGTTCGAGGCCTTTCGAGGCGTGGATGGTCATGAGGTCCACCGCGTTCTCGGACCGAACGATGGTGTCCGCTTGATAAGGAAGGTCGTATTTGGACATGCTCTGCATGAGTTTCACGAAACTCTCAAGGCCTTCTCCAATGTTCTCTTCTTCCGAAATGAGGGCATACAGGGAGTCGATTTTCGAGATGAGATCGCCCACTGTTCCGACGTGATTCAGTTTTTCAACCACCCCAAAATCAGAGAGCAAATCAAGGAAGAGGGTTCGGAACGATCCCTCTCGATGGGCGCTTGCGAAGCTCGCGATCTTGTTCCACAGAGGGTCGGTCGCCAATCTCTCGAGGACTTTGACTTTGTCGCGCACACTCAAAAGCGCGTAAATCTCCTCGTCAGAATAATTCCCGACGTAACTTCTCGCGACCGACACAAAAAGGTGGGCGGCGTCAATCGAGCGATCGCCATAGAAATAACAAAGGAGGCCAAACAAGGACTGCAAGACGGTGATGGGATCAATTTCCCTGAGGTTGTCGGAAAGAAGGTTGTTGAGCTTGACCCCCGCCCGGTTGAAGAGACGTTGATACAGACCGAAGTTCGTTTTCTTGCGCATCAAGATCACGAAATCCGAATAACGGCAAGGACGTACATGGGGGTTCGAGGATCGATCGTAAACAAGATAGCCGTTCGCGACTTTCTTTTGGATGTCGAGGAGAATCGCTTGGGCTTCCAGCATGACTTCTTGCCTCGACGTATAATCCGCGTTTTCGAGGAAGATCTCTTGGATTCCGAAATCTTTGTAAGGCTCTGAGTAGAGATTGACCTCTTGGTCATAAGCGAGCCGTTCCATCGGGTCGGAATAGTCGACGCCCCCATGGCTAAGGCGCATATACTTCTCAAACACCACGTTGAGGTCGGAAAGAAGACCCGGGCCCGAGCGATAATTCTTGTTCATGGCGATGACGCGGTGCCCGATCCCGTCTAGATAACGCTTCTGGCGATCCTTGAAGAGTTCGACATTGGAGTTGCGGAAGGCATAGATGGATTGTTTGGAATCCCCGACGCAGAAAAGATGTGCCCTCGTTCCTTTGCGGTTCGGCTTCAAGAGGCTTTCCAAGAAAACTTCCTGGGCGTCGTTCGTGTCTTGGTATTCATCGACCATGATGTAACGGAAACGCTCGCGCACTTCCTCGGCGACGTCTTCGTATTCTGGGTCGGTCAATAGCTCGAGAGCGAATGAGGAAATGTCCTCAAACGTAAAGGACGCGGTAGCCCTTTTGCTTTTGATCATCTCGTCGTTGAATTCACGCAAAATCTCCAAAACCAAGGCATACAGGGGTCGGTCTTTGGCCCAAACTTGCTTTGTCTCCTCAAGCGTCGGGCAAAGGGCAAGGGCGTTAATGACGGAATCTTTTCTGCCATACGCCCTCTTCATTTCCTTCCACGCGGCATCGAGTCTTTCTTTTTCTTCTTTGGAAACTCCGGGACGGGATGCTCGCGTCGGAAAAAGCGATTTATTGGTTGCCCCAAAGGCCCTTGCTTCGTTCAAAAACGCTTCGTCCGAGGCATCGATCAAAGCTAGGATCGCCTGATGGGAAAGCATGGCATAGGCCGAATCCTCGTATTGATAATGATGCAAGTCTTCTTCCCAAAAGGCGGCATCGCCAAGCAACGTTTCCGAAGGAATCCCACGGGCGACTTCCCCTTCATAATGGGCTTTGCAGAGGATCTGGCGCAGAAGATCCTTGGCCTCCTTGATGAAATCGCCGTATGCAAGGGCAAGGAATTCATCGGTTAGGAAATCCTCTTCATAATGTTCGTAGAAGCGCCGCTTTTTGTTGGGGACGAATTTCGCGACCGCGTGATAAATCCCAAGCAGCCACTTCCGCAGCGGCTTGTCGTTCTTCCAAGAGAAACGTTCGATCAAGGAGGCCATGATTTCCCGTTTCTCAGGGTTGTCGTAACGCTTCTTCAGCACCGATTCGAGAACGTCGTTTTCCTTGACCGCCAACACGGATTCATCCGCGACCATGAAGGAATCCGGCAGACCCAGTCGGTCGGAATACGCGCGAACGAGGTCGCCATTGAAAGAGTCGAACGTCTGGATGTGGGCGCTTTGCATTTCCGCGGCAAGGGCTTCTTTATCTTTCCCTTCCGCGGCAAAACGGGCGACGATTCTCGTCTTCATTTCGTGAGCGGCGTTGTTCGTGAACGTCAAAACGAGAAGCTCGCTTGGCTTAAGGCCGATC
>JAEDJP010000137.1 GCA_016296285.1 Bacilli bacterium | reverse complement strand
CGCGTATTTGGCCACCCATCCCGGCTCTTTGTTCCCCGAGGAAAAGGAAACCCTTGAAGAACTGAAGAAGCAAGGATATCGCCTTTTCATCGTCTCGAATTGCCAAAAAGGGTACATCGAGAACTTCTTGCCCCTCGTGGAAGATGGCACCTTCGAGGATTACCTATGTTGGGGCGATACCAAGGCGGAAAAGAACGTGACGATGCTCGCTCTCATGCAAAAGCACGGGATCCACGACGCCCTCTACATCGGGGACACGCGCGGGGACGAAACCCAATCCCGCCTCGCTTCCTTGCCGTTCCTCTTCGCCGCGTATGGCTTCGGGGAAGCCCTCGCTCCCGATGGAACCGCCTATTCCTTCTCTGAGATTCCCGCGGCCATCGAGCTCATCCTCGGCAGGCAAAAGAAAGGGGGCACCCCTTCCTTTTCGAGCCAAAAAGCCCCCATCTCCCCCGCGAACAAAGTCTATTTCACCGACGACGAGCTCGCGGACCTTCGCGACAAGCTTTCCAAGATCGACGGGCCGGAAGACCAGCGAAGCTTCCTTGCCCTCGTGGATTCCTACATCGAGAAGAACGGGACCGCGGACAAGGAATACGAAGGATTCCGCGATGCCGTCGAGGCCGCGATCGCCTTGCTCGACGGGACCTACCAGTTCAACGACGTCGGCAAGAGTTCCGTCCTCTTCCTGGCGATGCAGAATTTCTATTTCTTCTGCTTCTACCTCGGCATCCTCATCATCGAGAACCAGGATGAGCTCATCGCCCGCCTCGGGGGAGCCGTCCCCAAGGCTTAGTTCCTTGCAAAGCAAGAAGAGGAGCGATTAGAATACAAAAGATGGATGTCCAACAGGAAAAAAACGTCCCCCTGACCGAACTTTTGGAAAGGACGGAACGCAAGAACCGGGAGATTTCCCGCATTTCGGAGGAAGCCGATGCCGCTTTGGCGCCGACGTTCCTCGCCGGCAAAGCCAATCAGGAGAACATCCTTTCGGCTGCCGAACGGGAAATCGCGGAATCGACGAACGCGCTCAAACTTTGCACGAAAAAAGCCATCGCGGACATGGATGACAAACTCACCGCGCGCCTTTATCGCCTTTACTGCGCGCTTGAAGGGAAAACCGAAGATGGGGAAGAAGAAAGAGCTTAGGGAAATCAAGGCCCAAACGAGGGCGATCGCCGATCGTTCCGCGGATCTGCGCCACGAAAACGAAACCCGCATCGCGACGCTTATGACGGGCATCGAGCCGACCTTTTCTGCCCGCATCGACGAGGCGAACCGCCATATCGCCGACCTCGGGGAGAAGCGCGACGCTTTCGAAACGGCGTTCTCGGAAGAAGTCCGCCGTTTCAACGACGTGTCCCTCGCGTTTCATTCCGAACTCGATGACTTGCTAGGAGGATATGTTCATGACTGACGACAAGAAAACTCCGATCAAGGAGCAGATCGCTTCCGCCGAGAAAGAGAAGGAAGCGGCCATCGCGACCTTGCAAGAAGAGACGGCCCGGCAAGAGAAACTCGCCTCCTGCCTCATCGACCAAGTCACCCTTCCCAAGACCGAGGAAGCCTTCTCCTACGCCCCGACCGCCCTCGAGAAACTCATCGAGAGCCGCGGAACCATGGAAGCCCTCCTCGAGAAAGCCAAGAAGGTCAAGGCGTCCCTTGCCGCGTTCGAGAACGCCGAGCAAGCTTGCGAAGACATCCTTTACGAGACCAAGGTCCTCGCGGAGCAAGAGCTCTTCGGCGATGCTCTGCGCACGGTCGTCGGCATCAAGGGCTACCTCGATCTCGACTTTGGCTTCGAGACGAAATGCAAAGGACTCCTCGCGGAGATCCTCGCCTGGTCCCTCGTCAAGCTCACGATCCTCGACGAGAAGAAGCGTTATCGCGACGAAGAGGATTCCTTGCCCCTTGAGATGCTTCTCGCCCTCAAGGAAGACGCGAAGGCCCTCCCCTGCCGTTATCATGACGAGGCGGAGAAAAAAGCCCTCATCGAGGAATCCCTGGTCCTCGTCGCCTCGTATTACATCGCCCTTGGCAATGCCACCTCGATCGAAGACCTCTCCGAACGCCTCCTCGAAGTCGCGGACGTCCAAGATATCGAGTTCATCCAAAACCCCAGTGCCGCGCGCATCCTCGCCGCTTTCAAGGATGGCTGTGTTGCCGCCTATTCCCGCTTCGCCCATCTCCTTGATTCCCCGGCTGCCTCTTACGACGAAGCCCTCGCCCTGTTCCGCCTCAAGCCCTATTTCGCGGAAGGGGACATCGACGTCCCCCTCTTCGCCGAGCCCGCGGATGAGGCCGCTTTCCGCCTCGCCTTCCTCAAGAACGTCTGCCTCAAGGAAGACGAGGAAGCCTTCGCGTCCTATTGCCCCGAATTGCTCTCGTCTCTTGAAACGGGCAACCAAGGCCTCGTCGACCTCGTCGCCGCCTTGTTCTTGGAAGAAGGGCTTTCCAGCGAGAAAAGAAAGCATTTGAACCTCCTTTACCTTCGCCTTTCCTTCGAAAGGAAGATCGATGTCCTCGTCGCCCTCAAAGGCGCCCCCGAAGGCTTGATCACGCCCCTTTTCGAAGCCGCGGAAGACACCAAGAAAAAAACGATCGACCTCGACAAGAAAGCCGCGGCCTTGCGTGACCTCGCCGCTTCCTTGCCCCCGACCTTGTCCGGGCGCTGCCACAAGATGATCGCCGCCTTGACGCGCTCGCCCCACGCCCGTCGCGTCATCCAGAAATCCTCCTCCCCGGCTCCCCGCGCCTTGCTATCCAAGAAGGCCAAATTCAAGAACCCCTTGGGCAAGAAAGAGAAAAAGACCACGGTCAAGGAATGGTCCCACGCGAAGCTCGCGCTTTTCTGGATCCTCGCCTTCGTCTTGCCGGTCCTCCTCGCTTTCGGAGGGGCCGCCTATCTCTATTTCTACCAGAGACAGGATTTCTTCTATCCTTTCTATCTCCTCATCCCCCTCGTCGTCCTCCTCGTCGATTTGATGGTCATCACCTACCTCTACGCCGGGCGCGACGAACGCCCCGCGGGCCATGTGCGCCGCGCCTTTGGCCTTGTCGGCCTCCTCTTCGGGGCCGCCGCCCTTTGCAACTATGGCTGGCCGACGGTCTTCTCCTTCTTCGCTCCCTATGGCTATACCCTCATCATCGGGGGCGCCCTCTTCCTGCTCCTTGGTTATTCCGGTTTCCGTGACAAGAAAAAGGTCTGGGATTTCCTTCTTTACCACCCCTTGCTCCTCGTCGAGC
>JAEDJP010000136.1 GCA_016296285.1 Bacilli bacterium | reverse complement strand
ATTGTTCACGTGATACCCTTTGGACACCAAAAGGGAAATGAATTGGGTGAAATGAAGATCCTGTCTCGTAGCGGGGGATTCCCGAATGAAGTCGAAACCGGATGCGACGAACATCTTCTTGAGAGCGCTGCGAGTCGCCTTCGTGTCCTGATCCGCAGAACGGACATAGTAGAGGCCATAAGCGGAATATGGGGAATCCATTCCTTCGACCGCGACCACGATGTATTCCAGCCCCTCGGGAGTGGTTCTGGTTTCGATGCTCGGGATGATCGAGGGTTCAATCGCGTTATGGATGGCATCGGAAATCGTCCGTTCCGTGTTCTTTCCTACCTGTTGACCGACAACCTCACCTTCGTTATTCACCCCAAAATAGAGGACTCCTCTGCCCGATTTATTAAGCATAGAGGCAAGGGAAACGATTCCTTCCTTGAGTTCCGAGGTAGATCTTTTGAATTCTACCCTTTCGCTTTCTTTTCCAAGATTCATTCGCGCATCCTCCTCTTCTTTCGAAATTATCCTTCAGTTTAGGATAAAGTTCAATTCAAAGTTCAATTCAAAGTTCATTTCAAAGTTCATTCCGCGCGGAAATCAAATCTCCTTCGCGATGAATTCTAGAAACCGGGGCAGCGTGAACGAAAGCGCCCCACGAGCGGCGCCGGAAACGAGGTCCCTCTTGATCAAGCGATCGCGGTAAACGGAATACTCTTTTGGGGTGAATCCGGATTTCTCCTGCAAGGTTTTGGCCTGCTCCTCCTCGGAATCGAAGGAGCGAAGGAAAACCTTTTTTTGGGGCAAGGATTCCCAGATCTTGTCATAGACATAAACGGAAAGGTAGCGATCCTATTCCTCGATGATTTTGTTAGGTTTGTTAGGTTTGTTAGTATTCATTTTTTGTTAGGTTTGTTAGGTTTGTTAGTCTTGTCTTGCCGTGAAGAATAGGAAAAACAAGGAAAAAACCACCTTTGTAGGTGGCAAATCGCGGATTTTCTTACGGGCGGGAATCAGGCTTAATTACCGATGGTCGCGATTTTCTTTTCTTTCGCGACGCCCGAGACGATGAGCACGATGACCAAAACGACGACGGAGGCGAAGACCATGGCCATGACTTTGACCAAGTTGTCATCTCCGTCCGCGTTGGAAATGTTGCCGTCGACAAGGCCGCGAACGCTCAGAAAGGTAGCGCGAACGAATCAAGAGGATTCTCATTTCCGTTGCCTTCGTCACAATCGTCAAAAGGGAAACGAACAAGAAACCCATCGCGACGTTTTCGCCTTTTCTTCGAAAAACGCATATACGTCCCCCTTCTTTTTTTGATGGCAGCAAAAACCGGCCCGAAGGCCGGTCCGTGAACGAAGGCTTATTCTTCCTCGTGCTTCGTGGCGATGCGGGGATCGGCCATGATGGCGTCGATCGCGCCGCGAATCGTCTGCTCCTTGGATTCCTTGCCGTATTTGTCGACTTGGGCGGCGTCCCGCATCTCGTGGAGAAGGCACGAAGGACCGCCGATGCAGCCGCCAGGGCACGCCATGCCCTCGATGAAATTGCCTTGCAGCTTCCCGATTTTCGCCTGGTTCAGGGCCATGCGGCATTGGTCGAGGCCGTTGACCGCGACGGGCTTGACCTCGAAATCGCTGCCAAGCTCGGTCAAGGCTTCCTTGACGGCTTCGCTTAGGCCGCCGGCGCGGGCAAAGATGCGCCCGAAGTAGGAGGCGTTATCGAGGGGCGATTCCGGCAAGGAGGCGAGATCCACGTGCCGCGCCTCGAAGAGGACCGCGAGTTCCTCGAAGGTGATGACGCAGTCGATGTAAGGGGCGACATCCGGGTCCTGGATCTCCATCTTCTTGGCGATGCAAGGTCCGACGAAAACGCATTTGGCTGTGGGATCGGTCGACTTGATGTATTTGCCGATCGCCGCCATCGGGGAGAGGTTGTTGGACACCTTGGAGGCGAGGGTCGGGTAGGCTTGTTTGACGTAACGGACGAAGGCGGGGCAGCAAGAGGAGGTCGCGAAGCCTTTCTCCGCGAGTTCCGCCGCTTCGTTCATCGCGACGAGATCCGCCCCGACGGCGGCCTCGATGACGTTCGTGAAGCCGATTTCCTTGCAACCCGTGATAATCTGGGTGAGCTTGGCCCAGTCGAACTGGGAAGAGATGGACGGGGCGGCGATGAGGTAGGTGCGGTACGCCTTGCCTTCTTCGCTTCCCTTGAGGATATCGATGCAATTCGTGATGAAACTCTTGTCGACGATGGCGCCAAAAGGGCAAGCCGCGGAGCATTGCCCGCAGCGGGTGCACTTCTCCTCGTCGATCTCGGAGATGCCGTCTTCGCGCGGGTGGATCGCGTTGATCTTGCAGGCTTGCTCGCAAGGACGGCGGCGGTTCGTGATGGCTTGGAAGGGGCAGGCTTTCGCGCAGAGGCCGCAGTTGACGCACAGGGATTTGTCGATGTGGGCGCGCAGATCCGGGCCGAAGCTGATGGCGTTGCGGTGGCAAGATTGGGCGCAACGATGGGCAAGGCACCCGCGGCAAAGGTCCGTGACCTCGATCCCGGAGAAGGGGCAGGAGTCGCAGGCGGCCTCGATGACCTCGAGGAGGTTCGGGTTGCTCTTGTCGCCCCCGAGGGCGAGCTCCACGCGTTCCCGGGCGATTTCGCGCTCCTTGTAAATGCAGCAGCGCATCTTGCTCTTCGGGCCCGGGGAGATCATCTTCGGGATCTTGTTCTTCTTCTCGTCCAAGGTCCCGTCCCAGTAATCCTGGGCGACCTCGAGAAGGATGCGGAACTTGAGTTCCTGCACGAGGGTATCGTATTTGATTTTCATGGGCTGCTCCTTTCTAGCAGTAGGCGACGTTTACGAACTTGCCCATTTTCTTGAGCTCCTCCGTGAGAGAATGGATGATGAGCATCTTCATGCGGATGTCGATGCCTTCCCCCTCCCCTTGGTGGGCGGGGTTCACCGCGCATCCGACGGTGACGTCGATGTCGGTGGCTTCCTCGAGAAGCAACCGCGCGAGCTTGCTGGCCCCGTCTTGGCGGAAGCTCCAGTCGAAATAGGCTTTGTTCTGCCCTTGGTAATCCCGGGCGAGGGAGAGGACCTTGTTCAGGGTGATGATGCCCTCGGTCACGAGGTCGACCCCGTTGATGCGCGAGATCGGGGGGATCGAGGGGTCCTCGAATTCAAGCTCGCCTTCGATCGGCTCGTGGAGGTAATTCGAGACGATCTTCGCGGTCGTGCCCCCGCAGACGACGTGGGGGCCTTCCTTGG
>JAEDJP010000135.1 GCA_016296285.1 Bacilli bacterium | reverse complement strand
ATGCGCGCGTCCTTTAATTTGATTCCGGGAACCTACGAAAAACGCGTGATGCGCAAGGACAAGGACGGGAACGAGATCGATTGTTCCCACCTTTCCCTTGTCGAGTCCCAAGAACTCTACGCGGGAATGGAAGTCGCGAACCATTCACTCACGCATCCTTGGCTCAACGCCCTCGACGAAGAAAAGAACCGCGACGAAATCCTCCCTGCCCAAACCGCTTTGGAACAGCAATTCGGGATGTCCGTCCGCGGCTTCGCCTATCCCTTTGGGGCTTATGGGCAGGAGACACTCAAGGTCCTCCGCGCTCTTGGCTATGTCTACGCGAGGCCAACCCGCAGCACGTATCGCTTCTCCGCGCCTTCTTCTTGGCTTGCTTGGCAACCGACCATCCATCATCGCGACCCTCTGCTGTGGGAGACGCTCGATCGCTTCCTCGCCACGAAAGAAGAACTCCCCGTCCTCTTTGTCTGGGGGCACGCCTATGAGTTCGCGATCGACCACAATTTCGATACCATGGATGCCCTGCTTTCCCGTTTGGAACAGGCGGAGGACGTCTCCGTCATGACATGCCTTGAGGTTGCCTCATACATGCAGGCCGCCGGTTTGGTCTATGAGATTCGCCGGGTAGACAATCACCGTCTCGTGAATCCTTCCGCCCTTGACGTCGACGTTCTTTTCGAAGGCAAGCCCATGCGCATCCCCGCCTTCTCGGAGGTCCTGTTATGAACAAAGGAATCGTCGTTTCGCTCGGCGAGATCCTCGCCCGCTTCTCCGCTCCTAGGGGCGTCTTGCTCAAGGAAGCCGGGACGTTCACCGTCCTTTATGGCGGGGCCGAGGCCAATGTCCTCGTTTCCCTGTCCTCCCTCGGGTTCGATACGCGCTACCTCACGAGGCTTTCCTCGAGCGATCTCGGGGAAGCCGCTCTCCGTTTCCTCAAGGGATATGACATCGACACGTCTTTCGTCCTCCGCGATCCGAGGCCCCTCGGGGAATATTTCCTCGAGGACGGCGAAGGATCCCGCCCCTCCAAATGCATTTACCATCGGGGGGATTCCGCGGCCATCGCGATGAGCCCGTCGGACTTCCCTTGGGACAAGGTTTTCGAGGGCGCCACCCTTTTCCACGGGTCTGGGGTCACCCTCGCCCTCTCTCCTTCCGCCGCCGACACCTTGATCGTCGCCCTCGAGGAGGCCAAGGCTCGGGGCATCAAGACCAGCTTCGATTTCAACTACCGTTCTCACATGCTTTCCCTCGAGAGGGCCAAAGAAATCTACCCTCGCATCGCCAAAAGCGTGGACATCTGCTTCTGCTCGGCATGGGATCTTCAGGTCCTTCTTGGCTTCGAGCCGGAGGAAAAGGACGAAGACCGCCTCTTCCAAGACGCGTGCCGCCATTTCGGGTGGGATTACATCTTCACCAAGAAACGCAAGATCCTTTCCGCCCGCCGCCAAAACATCGAGGCGATCGGGTACACCGCGAACAAGAAATTCGCCGCTCCCAAGCATCGCTTCGAGATCTATGGCCGCATCGGCGCGGGCGATGCCTTCGCTGCGGGGGCCATCGCCGGGTTGCTCCTTGATTACCAAGACGGGAAGAAAGCCCTCGATTACGGGACCGCGAACTGCATTCTCAAGCAATCCATCTCGGGCGATCAATCCAAATTCACCGTGGGAGACCTCGAACGCTATCTCTCGTCCGCGGGTCCCGGGGAGGTCATCCGATGAGCAGGCTTCTTTTCCTCGGGGATTCCCTCATGCAGGAAAACGGGCCGGACACCTATCCCCAAACCGGTTGGCCCCAAGCCCTCAAGGAATTCCTGCGTGATCCAGACATCCCGATTCTCGATTTCGCGAAGAACGGCCGTTCCACGAAATCCTTCGAGGATGAAGGCTTCCTCGCCCAAGCCCTCGATGAGGCAAGGCCCGGGGACATCGCCTTCATCGGGTTCGGGCACAACGACGAGAAGGACGATCCCGCCCGCCACGCGGACGCGCGGACCGATTACCTCCAGAACCTCGACCGCTTCCGAAAAGCCCTTCTCGACAAAGGGGCGATCGACGTCATCTACCTCACCCCAATCGCCAGGCTCCGTTATGGAGAAGGGGGGGAACTCCTCCGAACCCATGGCGATTACCCTTCCGCCTTGCGCGAGCATGTTGGCAAGGAAGGGATTCCCCTCATCGACCTCGAGGAATGGACCACGCGCGATCTTCTCGCCCATTCAAGAGCCGACAACGAGCGCCACTACATGGTGCTGCCCCCGGGGAAATACCCCCAGTATCCCGAGGGGAAAGACGATACGACCCACCTGACCGAGGAAGGAGCCCGCTGGATTTGCTCGCTCGTGCGCGATGCATCCAAAGCGATTCCTTCCCTCTCCGACATCATGAAATAGGAGGCAACCTTTATGCCAATGGAACTCAAGAACATCTACAAGATCTACCCGAACGGCTACCAGGCAATCACGGACTTCAACCTCACGATTGAGGACAAGGAGTTCATCGTTCTCGTCGGTCCCTCGGGCTGCGGGAAATCGACCACCCTTCGCATGATCGCCGGTCTCGAGGACATCACCCACGGGACCTTCACGATCGATGGCAGAGTCGTGAACAAGCTGGCCCCCAAGGATCGCGGCATCGCGATGGTTTTCCAATCCTACGCGCTTTACCCGACCCTCACGGTTTACGAGAACATGGCGTTCGGTCTCGACCTCGCCGGGTTTGACGAGGACGTGATCGCCGCTCGCGTCCAATCGACCGCGAAGATCCTCGGTCTTTCGGAATATCTCGACCGCCTCCCCCGCGCCCTTTCCGGCGGCCAGCGTCAGAGGGTCGCTCTTGGCCGCGCGATCATTCGCCACGCCAAGATCTTCCTCATGGACGAGCCCCTTTCCAACCTCGATGCCCGTCAGCGCGTCACGATGCGCGCCGAGTTGAGCCGCATCAGCCGCGAGATTGGCGCGACCACGATTTACGTTACCCACGACCAGATCGAGGCGATGACGATGGCGAGCCGCATCGTCTGCATGGACGTCGGCGTCATCAAGCAAGTCGGCACCCCGGAAGAGCTTTATTTCCACCCGAAGAACCTCTTCGTCGCCGGATTCATCGGGGACCCCCCAATGAATTTCATCCGCGGCAAGGTTCAAGATGGCGTTTTCGCCTCGGATGACGGCTATTATTCCGTCGCCCTCGACCGTCCTTCCCTCCAAGACAAAGGCATCGTGATCGGGTATCGCCCAGAACACGCCCACCTTGTCGGCGTTCAGGTTGGCATTGAACTGATCCTG
>JAEDJP010000134.1 GCA_016296285.1 Bacilli bacterium | reverse complement strand
GGTGGAAACAAATTACCTTATAATCGGCTAGAAACAAATTACCTTATAATCACAACGAGGGCTTTCCGGCTTGTCTTTCCTGTCTTCCGCGGATATAATGAAACAAAGAGGCGAACCTTATGCATCGTGAAGAAATCCATATCCGTGACCCCTTCGTTTTCGTCGAGGACGGTCGTTATTATTTGCTTGGAACGACGGGGGACGATCCATGGGGAACTGCCGCCGACTTCACCCTTTACGAATCGCCCGATCTCGTGGATTTCCAACCCGTTTGCGTCATGGTGGATCAACAGACCCTCGCCGGTTACACGAATCGATGGGCCCCGGAACTCCACCGATATGGGGACAAGTATTATCTCATCGTTTCCTTGTATCGGGCCGACAAGGGTAGGGGAAGCATGATTCTTGTCTCTTCGTCATTAAAGGAACCGTTCGTCCCGTTGACGGGCGAATACATCACACCCGAAGGATGGGGTTGCCTTGACGCGACGCTTTTCATTCACGAGGGAAAGCCATATCTTTGCTTTTCCAATGAATGGACGACCCCGATCACCCACGACGGGGATGGGGCTTTGTTCATCGCGGAATTGAGTCCTGACCTAAAGGCCCTCGTCACGCCCCCGGTTAAGATTATCAGCGGAAAATACAATGGCCTGACCAAGCAGGCCTGCAACGCGGAGGCCCGCGGTTACGTCGCGGAAGGCCCATGGCTTTACGAAGAAGGCAACCGCATCGTCTTGCTTTGGTCCACGTTCACGGAGACGGGTTATACGGTGATTGAGAGCCATAGTGAGGGCGGCGTCTTCGGAGACTATGTCTTTGATCGCGTCGTTTTTGCCAAAGACGGCGGCCATTGCATGCGATTCTTGGACTTGCAAGGGAAAACCTGGATCACGATGCACCAGCCAAACCAAACTCCCTTGGAACGCATGCGCCTTTTTCCAGCCGAGTGACCCTGTAAACGAGGATTTTCATTGTTCTCCCTCTTTCTTGACTTTATGATGAAATCAACGGAGGGAACTGCATGAACATCCAAAATCCCTTTTTGTCGATATCCGCATCCCCTTTGGGCGGAGAATTGACCTCCATTCAGCTTTTCCGCCAGGAAATCCTTTATCAAAAAGATGGCTGGTGGCAGCACCAAGACCATATCATTTTTCCCATCATCGGGAAGGGAAATCGTTATTCTTGCCACCGTGTCGCCTTAACCATGAACCAACATGGATTCCCGCGGACCTCAGATATGATGGATGTGCAAAATAGCGACACCAGTATGTCGTTTTCCATGTCGTCCACCCCAGACACCCTTCGTTCTTATCCCTATCCGTTCCGGTTGAAACAAACTCTCGAGCTCGATGACGACGTGTTGATTCGCTCCCACGAAATCGAAAACACCGGAGAAGAGGTCATGCCTTTCGGCATCGGCGATCACGCGGCTTACCAAGTTCGTTTTGGACACGCGAGGCTTATCCTGCCCAAACTCCGTTACATCCCGCAATCGCGAGACGGCATCACGCACTCCTTCGACGAGGCGTTCCCGCTTTCTGGCGAAATCCTTCTCGATGCCGAAAAGGAATTCATGCTGAACCAGGACACGATCATTTTCCGAAACGATGGCACGCCCATTGTGTTGCACACCGGCAAAGGCGTTGCGATTGAGTTCCACTATTCCTCGCCCTATATCGCGATGTGGACCCCGCAGAATTCAGACGGGTTCCTTTGCCTCGAACCTTGGTGGGGTTTGCCAACGCGCGATAAGGATCCCCTTGAGCTTGCGGAACGAAGCGACCTCAATTTCCTTAAGCCCGGCCAGAAGGCACTGTTCCAATCAAGAGTCCGTTTCTTCCTTGATTAATTCTTTACTTTTTTCCATACGTCTTATTGAAAAGTAAATAAATGAGGGGGTAGGCCTTTTTCACGTAACGCGCGCGATTTTTCTGCCTTATGATTGACGTAGAAAGGTGTGCATTTGCACAGAAAAAGAGAAATGAAAATCACTCTTAAGAAACTTCTTGGCTACGTGGCCGGCCTTCTTGCCGTCGTCGCGTTATTCTTGCCCTTGGCCGCGGCGCTCGTCTATCGCAAACCGGTGGGTAACAATGAGATCGTGACGACCTACACGAATCTCTATGGCTTCATCTTCGGCGGGGAGGTTACCACTCAAGGCGCTTCCATCAGCGGGACCGTTGATCTCGAAGGCGCCGTCGCCCTTCCGCTCGTCGCTTGGATCCTCCTCGTCCTTGGGACGATCGGCACCTTGGTCGGCATTTCCTTCGGCTGCATGAAGAAAGCCCGTCTTGCCAACCTTGCCTTCCTCGGCACCGCCCTTGTTCTCATCATCTCCGCGGTCTTGTTCTTCGCCTCGAAATCCGCCCTTCTCACGGCCGTGGTTGGGGAAACCCTCGCGGAAAACATGGCTGCTAATACCGCTCTTGGCTTTGGCGCCATCGGCACCGGCATCTTCGCAATCGTTTCCGCCGTCTCTTGCGTTGGTTCCGCCATCCTCAAGAAATAAGCTTCGATTCATTTCGCCGCGGGGTTTTCCTCGCGGCTTTTTCTTTGGCTCGGTAAAATAGGGAAAGGAGGATTCACAATGAAGACGATTGAGACTGTTTGGAACTTGGGAAACGGACGTACCATCCCTTCGCTGGGGCTTGGTTTTTGGCAGGTGTCCCGCGAGGATGCGGAAAGGGTCGTTTTGGAAGGGTTCGAGGTCGGTTACCGCCACATCGATACCGCGATTGCCTACGGGAATGAAGAAGAAATCGGCATCGCTTTATCAAAGACTTCCTTGCCGCGCGAATCCTATTTCTTGACGAGCAAAATCCCCGCCCAAATCAAAACCTATGTCGAGGCAAAACAAGCGATCGAGGACTCATTAACGCGTCTACGCACCCCTTATCTTGACTTAATGCTGATTCACGCTCCGAAGCCTTGGAGCGAGATGAGAGACCCCTCGAAACCCTATCGTTACGAAAAGGAAAACCTCGAGGTTTATCGGGCGATGGAAGAAGCGTATCGCGAAGGAAAGATTCGGTCTTTGGGCGTCAGCAATTTCAACGTCCACGACATGGAAAACATCATCGCGCACGCATCGGTGCCCCTCGTGGTGAATCAGATTCCTTGCTATATCGGGAACGCGGATGAGGAAGTCATCGGCTTTGCCAAGCGGAACGGAATCCTCATCGAAGGATACTCTCCTCTAGCGACCGGACAGCTCGTCCATCATCCGGACGTGCAAAAGATCGCCGAGAAATACGGGGCGACCATCCCCCAAATCTGCATTCGCTTTGTCTATCAGTTGGGCGCCCTTCCGCTTCC
>JAEDJP010000133.1 GCA_016296285.1 Bacilli bacterium | reverse complement strand
AAAAATACCCTCCAGCCTTAGACTGATTTCAGTCCAGACTTTTGGGTACATTTCATCGGGCCGCTTTTTTGACGGGATTTGAGCATTTCGGATATCGTACCAATAAAGACGGCCTTTTCTCCGTCTTTATGGATGTCCATGGATCTCGAGACTTCGTTCCAGCAACTCAAGCTTGGGGATACGTCCTCGTTCCCCTTCTTTTACGAATCCACGAAACGGGACGTGTTCTACAACATCCTTTCCTTGTGCAGGGATTATTCCTTGAGCGAAGACCTCCTGCAAGAGACCTTCATCCGATTCTTAAGCAACGTCTCGCGCATCGCAAGCCCAAGCAAAGCCAAGGGATACCTCATGCGCATCTCGAAGAACTTGGCCCTCGATGCCTTGAAAGACCGCGCGCGAGCCGGGGAACTCGAGGATGAATCCTTGATCCCATCGCCCAAGGACCCCTTGCGCGTGGACGAAGAATTCCTCCTGCGACGGATCGGCAAAGCCCTAAGCGACCTTGAATACCGCGCCTTCGTCTTGCATGTCCTCGACGAGATGACGTTCGAGGAAATCCGCCGCGTCGTCCATAAGCCCCTCGGCACGGTCTTGTGGATCTATTCGCAAAGCATCGCCAAATGCAGAAAGGAGCTCCGCGATGAAAAAGAAGACCATCGATGACCATGACGTCCTGAACGCGTTTCAGGATGCCGCGCCCTATCAAATCGCGACCTCCGCGGAAAAGATCCTCTCAAAGGCGGAGCCCGCCCATAAGCGCATCCCTTGGGCCTTGCCCCTTTCCCTTGGGGGCGCGTTGCTCCTCGCCGGTTCCTTGGCCGCGGTTTTCCTTCTTC
Organism: Bacilli bacterium; assembly: GCA_016296285.1. Lineage (GTDB taxonomy): Bacteria > Bacillota_I > Bacilli_A > RFN20 > CAG-826 > Alloenteromonas. Next base: position 2,509 of record JAEDJP010000133.1, on the reverse strand, counting down.
TGCCAAATCCGATCGACGATCCCGCTCCCTTGCCCGCGTTATCGCCCCAAAAGAACCAAGCCCTCGGGCGGGAACTCCTCTCGTTCCATTCCTTCGCGGGTCCCAAGGAGAACGAGGGAACGAATTTATTCAAGCGGCGAAACGCGACGTTGACCGAAAGCGACTTCCTCCGCGGGGTGCGGGGATACGAAGAGATCCAAGACGGGGTACGGACCTTGTTTGATACGCCCTCCTATTCCTGGAACGACGAGGATGCCGGGGGATATGCCCATGAAGGCATCTCCTATGACCGGCGATGCGAGATCGTGGATGAGGACGCTTCCTTGGTCGCGACCTATTATTACAACCTCGCCGCCGAAGAAGGGGACGAAAAGGAATACCAAGGCCTCTACCAAGAAGGGGGGCGCTTCTATTCGGTTCGCGTCGTTTTCGAAAGCGAGGAGGACGAGACCGAGGTCTCGAGCCTTTTCATCCCCCTTGGGGATGCCGATACGACGATCCACCTCATGCAGAAGGAACAGGAATTCGAGGGGATGTCCTCGGAATCCTCGTATGCCTACGCGCGCTTCTCATCCTTTGAGGATTACGAAGCCGAGGAACCCATCTCCGTCCTTGCCTACGAATTCGAGGATGGCATCCTCGAAGCCTCGTTCGAGCAAGGGGACGAGGAATGGGAATTCGCGGACATCAAGAAAACGGGGGGCGCTTCCTTCTCTTTCATTCTCGAGGAGATGAGCGGTTCCTCGGTCGCGGACATCCCTTATTCCTTGACCTACGGAGAATCCGGGTCTCGCCATTACGTCTCGGGTTCCTTCGAGGCGTTCCGGAGATAGGATTGCCCAATAATCCGATGTCCTTTCCCGTCTTTATGGGTGAACGCATAGGAGGATCACCCATGAAACGAAACGTTCTTCTCTTCTTCTCCCCCGCGCTGCTCGCGGGGAGCCTCGCAAGCTGCGCCTTGCCTTTCTCGTCCACCCCTTCGCCCAAGGACGTCTCCTCGCTTGAGGCGTTGACCGCGATGCGGATGGCCTCATCCCTCAGCGCCCCTTCGTCCATGATGAAGCGCAAAGCCGCGATGGGGGATGAGGACTTTGCCTCCATCAAGAAGGCCCTGCCGGTCCTTGAGGCGATGCTAGAACCCGGTTCCGAAGTCACCTCGACCATCGAAGAAGGCGCCTTCGAGGTCGCGGGGCAAACCTTCTCCCATCTCGAGACCATCACCTTCTCGCTTGGGGACGAGGAAGAAACCTTCCGTCTTTGGTACGAGGAAACACTCGATTCCGATGACGAGGAATCCTCTTCGCGGAAGGAAGGCCTCGCCTCGAAAGACGAGAAGACCTTCTATCCGTTCCTCGCCGAGAGCAGTGAGGAATCCGAGGAAGGGGAAACCGAAACCGGGCAGAGTTTCACGCTTGTCGCGGGCGAATCGTCCTTCATCCGCGTCGAGGAGGAATTCGAGGTCGAAAACGGGGAAAGCGAGCATTCCCTTCATTACCTCGTCCAGGAAAACGGCGTCCTCATCACGGATTTCGAGGTCGAGATCGAAATCGAGGATAATCAAACCGAAATCGGCATCGAGATTGGGGAAAACGAATACGTCGTCGCCCGGATCGAAACCGAGGAAGGCGTCTTCTACGAGGTGAAAGCCGAAGAGGACGACACGGTCCTATGGACCATCAAAAAGGAAACCGAGGGCATCGAGGGCGAATCCTCCCTTTGATCCCCGTTTCAGGCCCCTTCTCCCTCTCTCCCTTGGAAGGGGTCTTTTTTTCATCAATACCAGGCATCCGGGGGCACTCTTCCGGTTTCGTGATAAACGCCCCAATAGTAGAAATAACGGCAGACGAAGAAGACGATGGACGCAAGGGCGAGGGCCATCACGGGCAGCATGATGTTGCGCGTGACCTTGAGGGTCTTGGCGATCCTCTCCTCGGGCAAGGGCCGGATCCATTTCGCGTAGATGGCCGCGGCGAGGATCGCCCCGAGGAGGTAAAGAATGAGGTCATAGACTTGGAAGGCCCCAAGATAGGCTTCGCATTGGATGGATTCGTCGAAGAGGAAGATGATCATGGTGAGCAAGATGACCGTGAAGGCGACCTTCCAAAAGCTTTCCTTCGAATCGCGAAGGTAATAAAGGCCCAAGAAGACGAAGGGGACCGGGATCGCGATGTTAAGGAAAAAGGACACGACCTCCGTGATCATCGCCGAGACTTGCCCCCTTACGAAGGGGCGGATGGATTCCCAAATCCCGGTGAAGCAACGGCGATCCGACTCAATGATGTTCATGACCATGCCGTTCGCGTAGAATCCCCCGTGCAAAAGAAGCAGCCATTGCACGATCACGAAATAGAGCACGAAATTCACGAGTAGCAGGCGTTTGAGGTTTTTGTCCATCGCAAGTTATTGTAACGGACATCGCGAAAAGGGAAACGAAAAGATGAGGGAATCGATAATAATTATCCACCGGACAATCCGGTGGTTTTTCAGTTTCGGGCAATATAGCCCT
>JAEDJP010000132.1 GCA_016296285.1 Bacilli bacterium | reverse complement strand
GGCCCTCGCGTCCATCGAAGACCGATATGACTACATCATCGTCGATTGCCCCCCGTCCCTTGGCCTTCTTAATCTGAACGCCCTTTCAGCGAGTTCGAGCGTCCTCATACCCGTCCAATGCGAATATTTCGCGATGGAAGCGGTCGCCTCGATCCTTTCTTCCATCCACAATGTCCAAAACGAACTGAATGCCTCCCTAAAAATCGAGGGATTCCTTCTTACGATGTACGACTCGAGAACCCAACTCGGGATGGAAATCCAGCAAGAAGTCCGTCGCCTTTTCAAAGAAACGACCTTCGTGACCTCGATTCCGAGAAACCAAAGCGTCTCCGAATCCCAAGCTCGTGGCGTCCCCGTCACCTCCTTCCGTCCGACCTCCCAAGGAAGCTATGCCTATTTGTCCCTCGCCAAGGAGGTCATCGACCATGAAACCTTCTGACAAAGGACCGATCCTGCAAGGCTCCCTCTCGTCCCTCATCGAGAAATTCTCCCATCAAGACGTCATCGCCGAGATGGAGAAGGAATACCAAAGCGCCCCGACGAAGCTGCTTTCCGTTTCCTTGATCGATGACAACGCCTTCGTCGATGAGGTCGTCTTTCCGGAAGATGTCGTCGCCTCGTTTGGCTCGAGCCTCCAAAAGAAAGGCTTCTACAACCCGGTCGCCGTGCGAAAGAAAGAGAATGGGCGTTATGAAATCATCCTTGGCCGCAAGCGCTTTTTCGCGGCCAAAGCCATGGGAATGCTCGCCTTGCCTGCCGCGATTCTCGAGGTCGGGGACGAGGAAACGCTTCTTATGCTGCTCGCCGATACCCGCGACCAAAGGGAAAGCAACGTGGTCGAGATGGCTCTCGTCTGCGATGCCCTTTCGCGCAAATTCTCCTATACCCAGCAAATGCTCGCGGACCTTTCCCACCAATCCCGCAGTCAGATCACGAACATCCTTCGCATCCTGAAACTTCCCAAGTGGCTGCGCAAGGACATTTGCCTTGGCAAGCTGAGCTATGGACAAGCCAGGGCCATCGCCTCGTTGCCCGCGAAGGAAATCGAAGCCATGGCGCGGGAAGTCGAGAAACATCATTACTCCGTTCGCGAGACGGAAGCTCTTTGCAGCAAAAAGCAAAAACAGGCGACCCATTATGCCGTAATCGAGCGTTGGGAGAAGGAAAACGGCACTCGTGTCGAGCTCAAAAAAGAATCGATTATTTTGCATTTCGCCTCCCAAGAAGAGCGTGATGCCTTCCTGCAAAAAGCAAGCGAATGACTTTTTCACTTTAGGTGAAGGGCTCGATTTTCTATAAATCCCTTCCCAAGCCGAAAAAAGGCGCTCTATAATATTCCCGCAACTTCAGGGCGACGAGAATTACGTCGACTGGCGGTATAGCCCGCGAGCCCAAAAGGCATGATTCGGTGTGATTCCGAAGCCAACGGTAAAGTCCGGATAGAAGAAGGAGTTCTCTTTTGCCCAGAGGTTTTTCCAAAATAAGGAGAATACCATGGAGCCAAAGATCTACGTACCCATCATTGTCGCGGCGGTTCTCGTCGTGTCTTTTATTGTTTTGGGCTTCTACCTCAAGAAACACCCGAATTCCATCTCGGTTCGTTTCATTTCCCGCGTCGCGATTTTCACCGCGATGGCGACGATTCTTTACGTCGTCCCGATCTTCCAGTTCAAGCTGCCGTTCTTCCCGGCCTTCCTTGAGATTCACCTCGACGAGATTCCCTCGATGATCGCCGGATTCGCGTTCGGCCCATGGGTTGGCATCGCGACCGTCTTCCTCAAATCCATCATCAAACTCCCCTTCTCTTCCACGATGTATGTCGGCGAGCTTTCCGACTTCATCCTCAGCACCACCTACGTCTTGATCACCTCGCTCATCTTCCAGAAGAAGCGCAACATCGCCGGGGCGGCAATCGGCATCGGCGTCGGGACGGTGGTCCAGGTTTTCCTCGCCATGGTTCTTAACGTCTACGTCCTCATCCCCTTCTACATCAACCTTATGGGTTTCACGGAAGAGGGTTTGCTTGGCATGATGCAAGCCGCGGTCCCCTCAATCAGCAACGTCGGTTGGAGTTACGCCTTCTTCGCGGTTTTGCCCTTCAACCTCCTCAAGGACGCGATCGTCATCGCGGTCACTCTCGTCTGCTACAAGCTCTTGGCCCGTTTCCTCGAACGCTTCCACCAAGAAGCCAAGCGCGAAAAATCCGAATAACACCCCACGTTCTCGACTATTTTCCTTTCAAATTCCCTTTTCGGAGGGACAAAAAAATCGCCCTGATCAGGCGACTTTTTTGTTTTTGCTGATTAGTCCTCGACGATGGCTTGGACCGGGCAGCTCGCGATGGCGTCCGCGACGTCCGCGTCATCACCCTCGGCAATGGCTTCCGCCTTGCCCTCGTCGTTGAATGCGAAGATGTCGCCATGGGCTCCGATGCAAGCGCCGCAGCCGATGCACTCGTCGACATTAACTTTGACTTTGATCATTGTTGGAATCCTCCGTGCCCTCATTATAAGGCCATTGAGCGTTTTGACAATCTTGGATTCTCGATTTTTACATTGCCAAGGAAACCATTTGTGCTCTGATTCGCCTCCGTGGCGCCTTCCCTTAAATGGGAAGGTACGCTAGAATACGGGCATGGAAACGAGGATGGAACGCTTTGCTCGATATCGCGACGAGATCCGTCGCATGCCGGAAGAAGATTTCGCCTACGTTCGCCTCTCCCCAGAGGAAAAGGAAAAGGCCAAGAGGGCCGTCACGCCCCAATCCGCGGCGGAATTCGTTCACAAGGAACTCGGAAACGAGCCGGTGAAATACAACATGAACGCGGATTACCTTCGTTCGAGAAGGAACATCCTCCTTCTCAAAGTCGCGGTCGGCGTGGTCCTGGTCCTTGGTCTCGTCATCTGGGGCTACTTCATGTTAAGAAGGTGATCTTTATGAAACATGTTGCAATTGCGATCGACGGGCCTGCCGCGGCAGGCAAAAGCACGGTGGCGAAAATCGTCGCCAAGCGCCTCGGATTTGTCTATATCGATACCGGCGCGATGTACCGCGCCTTCACGTGGTATGTCCTCCATCGCGGGCTCGATCCCAAAAACGAGGAGGCGAGCTGCTCTCTCATTCCCGAAGTCAGCATTTCCCTCAAGGAAGACGGCAGTGTTTTCGTGTGCGGCCATGACGTGACACGCGCGATTCGCGAGCCTTTGGTTTCTTCCAACGTCTCCTATATCGCTTCTTACAAAGGCATCCGCCTCGCCCTCATCGATTTGCAGCGCGAGCTCGGGGAGAAAGATAACTGCGTGATGGATGGGCGCGACATCGGCTCCTATGTCCTTCCGCACGCCGAAGTGAAGATTTTC
>JAEDJP010000131.1 GCA_016296285.1 Bacilli bacterium | reverse complement strand
GATCGCGTCGAGCTTCTCCTTGCTGTCGACGTCCGGGATCGAGGAAAGCAAGGCCCAGGTGTAGGGATGGACGGGGGAATAGAACACGTCTTTCGCCGTGCCGTATTCCACGATCTTGCCCGCGTACATGACGGCGACGCGGTCGGCCATGTTGGCGACGACGCCGAGGTCGTGGGTGATGAAGATGACGGACATGTGGTGGTCTTTCTTCAAGCGGTTGATGAGCTCGAGGATCTGGGCTTGGATCGTGACGTCCAAGGCGGTCGTCGGCTCGTCGCAGATGAGGACGTCCGGCTCCGCGGTGAGGGCGATGGCGATGACGATGCGCTGGCGCATGCCGCCCGAGAACTCGAAGGGGTATTGCTTGAAGCGGCGCTCCGGCTCGGGGATGCCGACTTCCGCCATGATGGAGAGGGCGCGTTCCTTGGCCTCGCGGTGGGTGACGCGGATTTCGCTCAGGTATCGGCGATGCTCGAGGATGAGTTCGCCATAAGCTTCGGCAAAGGCCCCTTTCTTGAAGGAGAAAAGCTTCGAGAGGATGGGCTTGCGGAGGGCCAGGTGGCGGGAAACGATGTCCTGCTTCTTCGCGGCGACCTTCTTCTTGGCCTCGGCGCGGGCGGAGGCGAGCTTCTTGCGGTCCGCGGCGACTTTGCCCTTGAGGGCCTCGACGCGCTTCGTCGAACCTTCGAGGAATTCGGCGAGCTCTTGGGAGATCGCGGCGACCTTCCCCTCATCCTTGGCCTTCTTGGCGCCTTTGAGGGCGGCGGAGGCATGCTTCTTCTTCCTCTTGGCCTCCTGGCGTTCGAGATAGAGGAGCCTCTCGTCGTTCTTGGTCTCGATGAACTCGGCGTTGATGAGCTCGTCGTAGTAGCGGCGGAGATGGTTGCCCTGGATGATCATGACCTCGGTCATTTGCTTGCCGATCTTCATGATGGGGTTGAGGGAGGAGAGGGGGTCTTGGAAGATCATGCCGATCTTGGTGCCGCGGATGCGGTGGAATTCCTCTTCCGAGACCTTGGTGAGGTCCTCGCCTTGGTAGACGACGGACCCGGAGTCGATGTGGGCGTTCTTGGGGAGGATGCCCATGATGGTCTTGTTCGTGACGGATTTGCCGGAGCCGGACTCGCCGACGATGCAGAGGGTCTCTTCCTTGTAAAGGTCGAAGGCGACCCCGCGGACGGCGTGGACGGAACCCCCGTCCGTGGAGAAGGAGATGGCGAGATCGCGCACCGAAAGGACGACCTCGCGGCCATCCGGGTTGCCGCCCGTCTCGAACGGGTATTGGATCGTGGGATAAGCCATATCAGTTGTCCGCTCCTTTCAAGCTGGGGTTGAGCGCGTCGCGCAAGCCGTTCCCGAAGAGGTTGAAGGCGATCATGATGAGGACCATGACGATCGAGGCGCTCACGATGAGGTAAGGATAATGGTTGAGATAGGATTGCGCGTCGCTCAGCGTGAGGCCGAAGCTCACGATGCCGCCCTCGTATTGGAGGACGCCCGGGAGAAGGTAGGCGACGTTGGCCTCGGTGAAGATGACGCCCGGGATCATGAGGACCGCGCCGGTGACGATCGTGCCGATGCCGTTGGGCAGGATGTGCTTGAAGATGAGGCGCGCGTCGCTGGCCCCCAAGGTGCGGGAGGCCAAGACGTATTCGCGGCCCTTGAAACGGTAGAATTGGCTGCGCGTTGTGTGCGCGATGCCCATCCAGCCGGTAAGGCAGAGGGCCAAAAGCAAGGTCCAGAAACCAGAGCCGAGCAGCAAGACGATGAGGGTCATGAGGACGATCCAGGGCATGCCGCCGAGGATTTCGCAGACGCGTTCCATCACCATGTCCGTGATGCCGCCGAAATAGCCGGAGAGGGCGCCCCAGACGAGGCCGACGAAGATGTTGATCATCGCGGCGAGGAGGCCAAGGCCCAAGGAAGTCAAGAGGCCGGAGAAGACGATCTTGAAGAAATCCTGGCCGTTTTGGTTCGTGCCGAAGAGCATGCGGGGCATCGCGCATTGGCCGAGTTGCCCGTTAGCCCAGGAATAACGGTATTTGGAAACCGTGCATTCGAGGGTCTTGGTCTCGGTCTCGATGATCGCGGACGAGATGCGGCGGTACTTGAACCGCTTGACCTCGCGGATCGGGGAATGCTCGAGGTCCAAAATCTCGTACATGGAGGGGTCGGCGTCTTGCCACGTGTCCGTGCTGGTCCAGGACTTGTCGGACCAATCCCAGGAAAGGAAGCCGCGGTCGATGAATTTGGCGAGCTCGGTCTCGGTGATTTCCATCGTGACCTCGCCATAGGCAGCTTCGTAATAGTCGTAGCGGAAGGAACCGGTCTTGGCGAGGACCTCGACGAGGGAGCGGTTCGCCCCGGAGCCATAGGAGTATTTCTCGTCGGTCGGGATCTTCTTGTCCGATTCGCGGACGACCTCGGTGACGGCATCGTCGAAGGCGATGGCCTTGAGGCTTTCTTGCCCGGAGACGGAGACGCCTTCGAGGAAGAAAAGGTTCGAGGAATCGGCGAGGGTGAGGGGAGCCACGGTCAAGACGAGGCGGCAGGACGAGGGAGACGTCCCGAGCGCGGAAGAGACATCCGCGTTGCCCGCGAGGTCGACCGTGAAATCGCCCATGGTCGCGACGTCGATATCGGAAGCGAGGGCGATGGGATCAGCATAGGCGTCGCTTTCGAGGGAAAGGGTCGCGAAAAGGGTCGTGTCCTCGCCGGCTTTCTCGACGAAATAGTCGCTTGGGACGTGGAAGGTGACTTTGGCTTCGGCAGAGGGATCGAAAGTGAAGACCGGGGAAGAGACCGTGGTCGGCGCGGGGAAAAACACCCCGTTGTCCTCGGTGCCCCCGACGGCGACCGAGATATAGCCGCCTTTGCCGTATTTGAGGATGGTCTCGGTGACCCCGGCGACGCGGGATTCCTTGATCGCGATCGCGTCTTGGATCGCCTGGCCCTCCTTGTGGACGATGGCGTTGTGGAGGTATTGGGATTCGTCCGGGAGGTTCGTGTTCGGGTCGAGGACGGCGTCTTTGACCATGCCGGTGCCATCGAGGAAGCCGCCCGCGTTATGGAACCACTTCGGGGGAAGGAAGTGGGTCGTGTTGTCGAGGCTGACGTTCGTGATGTCGTTGCCGTCGGCCATCGGGACGATGATCGCCATGCCGATGATGACGGCGAGGATGCCGGCCGCGACGACGGAGGACTTGTTCTTCGCGAAGCGCTTGATGGCGTCCTTGAAGAAGGTGGTCGGCTTCGTGTCGAACTTGACGTCGTGGATCGACTTGTCCTGCTGGACGAAGACGAAATCCTCGTCTTTGGCCTCGGGTTCGGCGACGGGGAGGTAGTTCTTGTTTTCTTGTTCCATGTTCTGCCTCCTTTATTTCT
>JAEDJP010000130.1 GCA_016296285.1 Bacilli bacterium | reverse complement strand
TGGGTGAAAGGGCAATTCATCACGTTCTACGACGTCTTGAACCAATTGCTCGATTGGCAGGACGTCGAGGTCTTCGTGACAGGGAGCAATTCCCATCTTCTCTCCCACGACATCGCGACCGAGTTCCGGGGCAGGGGATGGCAGATCCAGATGAGGCCCCTTACCTTCTCCGAGTTCCTCTCCACCAAGGAAGACAAAGGGAATCTCTATGCCCTTTGGAACGAGTATTGGCGTTATGGGGGCCTCCCCCAATGCGTCCTCGCGAATTCCGTCGACGCGAAAATCGAGTACCTGCGCGAGACCTTCCTCGCCACGTATCTTCGCGACATCATCAACCGCAACCGCTTCCGAAAGGACGAAAGCACGCTGGAGACGGTGACGAAGATCATCGCGACTTCGACCGGTTCCCCGATCAGCTTCTCCAACATCGCGAACACGTTCCGTTCCGTCGAGGGGGCGAACATCGCTTCCGCGACCGTCAAGACCTACTTGTCCGCGATGGAAGACGCCTTCCTCGTCGACAAAGTGGAAGCTTCTTCCCTGAAAGGGCGGAAATTCATCGGGGCAAATCCCAAATACTATTTCGAGGATCTCGGGCTCCGAGGCGCCGCCAGCGGTTTCCGGGGCGAGAGCCAGGAATCCCATTGCATGGAAAACGTCGTCTACAACGAGCTTGTCGCGCGGGGATATACCGTCCATTCCGGGCGCCTGTCCATGAACGAATCCCACGAAGGCAAGCAGCAGTTCAAGGAATACGAGGTCGATTTCGTCTGCGAAAAGGACGGGGACCGCGTCTATGTCCAAAGCGCGATGGAAATCCCCGATGAGCGCAAAATGACCCAGGAAAAACGCCCTCTCCTTCTCCTGAAAGATTCCTTCAAGAAAGTCATCGTGTCGAAGAGCTTGACCGGGGTGTCCCGCGATTCCCGCGGCATCCTCGAGATCGGGCTTTTCGATTTCTTGACCGACCCCAAGATTCTTGGCTAGGCCCCTTCGAGGCCTTGCGTCCCATTCATACATTGGGCATCCATTCGCCTATCTTTTCAAACGGGCGCAGGACCATCTTTTAAATACTCGCGAAACCGAAAGCAAAGAGCGAAGAATGCCCATCGGTAGCGAAAAAAAGCCCAGGAAGGCGAGTTTCGTGCTTCTTGGGCGATTCTTTATAGGAACATGACCATGTAAATCGGAAGGGTCACGAGATTCCCCGTTTGGGAGACGATGTTCTTGTTGCCGAGGACATAGCCTTTTGGAAGGCGATAATTCCCCTCGGGATCGACGAGTTTCGGGATGGCCCGGAAATTGTTCTGGTCATTCCCCGATTTGATTTCGATGGGAAGGACCGATAGGGCGGCGTAATCGTTCGCGAGAAAATCGACCTCGCCGACTTTCTTGCTATCGAAGTAAAAGAGTTCATGGCCATGCGCGACGAGTTCGGTGGCCGCAACCGTCTCGTAGACGGAGCCGAGGTTTGGGCCTTTGTCCATCCCGAGGATCGCGTTGATGTTCGTGCGATAGAGGATGTTCGTGAGGATGCCGACGTCGTTGTAATAGAGTTTGATCAGGTTCTTCGCGCTGGATTCGAGCAAAGGGAATTTCGGATCGCTCACCGCTTTCACCGCGAGGGCGATGCCCGAGGAGACAAGATAGTCGAATTCGTCTTGGTATGACGCGAAGGTCCGGCGGATGTCCTTGTCGATTCGATTCGTGGGGATGCGCTTGACCTTGTTTTCCATGACGGAAGCCATGAGGGAATAAATCCGCGCGATCTTGAGTTTGTGCTCCTCGTCGTATTTGGTCGCGTCGTCTTTGTAATACGCGAACGTGTCCGCGTGCACCTTGCGCATGGCAACGATGTTCTTTTGCTCGAGGAACGCCTTCACCGCGTCGGGGAGGCCGCCGCAGAGGAGATATTCCCGGAAGCGGGACAAAAAGACCTCGTGCAAGGCGGGCTCGACGGGGCGGAGAGTCTCGTAGCAATCCTTGATGTGGGCGATCGCTTCCTCGCCGACATGGCTCGCCCAAAGGAATTCCTCGAAATCCATGGGGTACATCTTGACTTCGTCGATGGCGCCCATTGGGATGAAGGAATGGCGCAACGCCACGCCGAGGAGGGAACCGCTCGCGATATACGTGAAGCGTCTTTCGAGGCGCAAAGCCTTCAAAAGAGTCAGCAAATGGGGGTAAACCTGAATCTCGTCGAGAAAGACGATCGTGTCGTCTCTTGAGCCCAAGTTATCGCCAAAAAGCGCGGAGAGTTGAAGATAGAAGGACGTCGTCGTAGAGATGTTCTCGGGCGAAAAGAGCTTCGGCCCATCGAAATCTTCCCGCAGGTTCACTTCCACGTAATGGGGGAAGCGCGCCCGGGAGGTTTCGCGGATGATGAACGATTTGCCAATCTGCCTGGCACCGTCGATGACCAGGATCTTTTCTCGGGGTCCTCGAAGGTAGTTTTCGATGACCGTTTCGATCTTTCTTTTGAACATACGACTGTTTCCCTCGCTTCTTTCAAAGAAAGAATAATCCTATTTATGTATTTTTCCAATACTTTTTAGGCATGAAATTCCGCATTTTCCAATACTTTTGGAGGCCGAAAATCCGCATTTTCCAAAAATGACGGGATTTAATGTGCACTGGTAACCTAAATGTAGACACTTCCAAAACCCCAAGGAGACACGCGAACCTTCCTATCGATTCACCTCAAAGCGAAGCCAAGCCGGGGGAGAAAAAACAAGACCGATCGGACGAGGGCATTGGGAGAAAAGCGTTCGCTTGCAAGACGACGTCGAGACAAGAGGAATCGCCATCCGGTTCCTCGCGAGATCTCACTCGATTCGGTTCCCTTTTTTCACGTTGCAATCATGGCAAAGGGTTTGGAGGTTGTTCAGGTCGGAAGTCCCCCCTTTCGAGATGGGGATGATGTGATCGATCTCGAGATCCAGATCGCTTCCGCATTTGCAGCAGCGATATCCATCCCTTTCGTAAATCGCGAAACGAACGCGATTCGATACCCGGCCTCTTTCAACGCGGCAAAGGGAACGGAAGATGGCGTCGTCACAATAATAGGAACCCCTCTTCTTGCCAAGGCGACGAATCAAAGTCTCCGTTTCCTCCGCGGAGAACGCTTGGGTTTTGGAATCCCGGAAATACCCGCCGTAATCCGTAAGCTTCATCGTGACATGGACGCGAAACGGGGCGGGGCGTTTGGGAAAGGCTTGTTTGTAAACATCTTCGGCGATACCCGATAAACGTTGCCTTTCCTCTTCGCTCATGGGAACGTCAAACTCCCGAAAAGAGGGGAGATTCTCCTTGATTTCATCTAGCAGCTTCTCGTAACGCCGCTCATTCTCTTTGACGGTTTCCAAAGCCTTCTTGACCTCGGTTTGGCTCGATTTCAGT
>JAEDJP010000021.1 GCA_016296285.1 Bacilli bacterium | reverse complement strand
AAGCACACCGCCCTTCAGACGAATTTCGGGATCATCAACCTCTGCCTTGTGGACGGCGCCCCGAAGACGCTTGGCATCGTGCCGCTTATCAAAGATTACATCGACTTCCAGGTCCAGGTCCTCACCCGCCGTACCCGCTTCTTCCTCAAGAGGGATACCGATCGCCTCCACTTGGTCGAAGGCCTCATCCTCGCCCATGACAACATCGACGATGTCATCCACATCATCCGTTCCTCCAAGAACGACGAAGAATCGACCGCGCGCCTCAACGCTCGCTTCGGCCTCTCCGAAAAGCAATGCGCCGCGATCCTCCAGATGACCCTCCGCCGCTTGCAGGGCATGGAGCAAGACAAGCTTCAGGCCGAGAAAGCCGAGCTCGAGGCCAATATCGCTGAATACAACCGCCTCCTTTCGAGCCGCGACAACATCGTCGAGCTCATGGTCGAGGAACTCGGGGAAATCAAGAAGAAATTTGGCGACGATCGCCTCACCGAGATCAGCGACGACGCCGCGGACATCGAGAACGAAGACCTCATCCCGCAGAAGCATATCCTCGTCATGCTCACGAAGAACGGCTACATCAAGCGCATGGACGACGACACGTTCTCCGCGCAGCATCGCGGCGGACGCGGCATCACCGGCATGAAGACCACGAGCGGCGACGTCGTCATGCTCATGAAGCACACCTTCACCCACACGGACATCCTCTTCTTCACGACCGCGGGCAAGGTCTACCGCCTCCGCGGCTACCAGATCCCCGATTCCGGACGCACCGGCAAAGGGATGCCTGCCCAGAACTTCTTGCCTCTTGAGAAAGACGAGAAGGTCGTCTCCATCGTCCCGTGCGACGATTACCCCGAGGACAACTACCTCTTCTTCGTCTCCCAATACGGCGTCGTCAAGAGAACGTCCCTCGCGGAATTCTCCTCGATCCACAACAACGGCAAGAAAGCGATCCTCCTTCGTCCGGGCGATGGCCTCTACGACGTCAAGCGCACGGATGGCAAGAGCATCGTGAGCCTTGCCTCGAGCAACGGCAAGATCTGCTCCTTCCACGAGGACGATGTCCGCGTCATGGGCCGTTCCGCGGCCGGCGTCAAGGGCATGGATCTGGGCGATGGCAGCGAGATCGTCGGCGTCACCGGCTCCTTCGAAGGCAAACTGCTCCTCGTCCTCACGAACAAGGGCTATGGCAAGATCAGCTATGCCGAAGACACGGATGTCACCCTCCCCGATGGCACGGTCCGTCACTATGACGGCTACCGCCTCACCTCGCGTGGCGCCAAGGGCGTCATGACGATCGCCATGACCGACAAGGTCGGGCGCCTCGTCGCCGTCAAGGCCGTCTCCGTCGATGACGACTTGCTCGTCGTCACGAAGAAGGGCGTCATCATCCGCACCCCGCTTGCCGAGGTGAAGATCGCGGGCCGCAACACGCAAGGCGTCAAGATCATCAACGTCGAGGACCGCGATTCCGTCGCTTCCTTGGCCATCCTCCCGCACGTCGATCCCTCGGAAGAGGACGACCTCGAAGAGGAAGAGGCATCGGTTGACGAAACGCCCGTCGAAGAGAACCCGGTCACCCCGGATTCCATCGAATGATGAAGATCTTCATCCCCTACGAAAAACAAACGACCCGTGAGATGTTCGGCGGCTCCCGTCTTCGCAAAACCATCAAAGGCGAATGCGAAGTCGCCGGCATCCCCTGGGTGGATAGCCTCGTTTCCGAGCCGGATATCGCGCACCTTCTCTCGCCTCGCGAAGAGAATCTCCTCGTCGATATGCGGTGGCGGAAAATCCCCGTCGTCGTCTCCGCATTCTATTGCGAGAACGACCCATCCGCGGCTTTCCTCGATCCGAAGGCGGCGACCCGCCCCGCGCTTTCCTCGCGGGCGATTCGCTTCCTCAATCGCGCATCGCTTGCCCTCGTCCCGAACGAAACGATGAAGAACCTGTGCCTTTCTTCCGGGATTCGCGTCCCGGTGAAAGTCCACCCCGCCTCCATCAATCTGTCCCGCTTCGCGGACGACTCCGTGGAAAAGGATGTCTTCCCCCGCTATTTCGGGATTCATCCGGAAAACCACATCGCCGTCTCCACCGGGGAATACGGCGACCACGCCTCGCTTCGGCTGCTCCGCGCCCTTGCTTCCGCGAGCCCCGAGACCGAATTCTATTTCTTCGGGTCGACAAGGCGCGCCCCCGTCAAGCTCGCGATTCGCTCAAACGCACACGGGGCCCCGCGCAACCTCCATTTCGAATCGATCGTCCAAGATGACGTCTATCGCAGCGCCTTGCTGCGGGCGGAAGCCTACATCCTCTTGAATTCGAAGCGCACGGAAAGCGTCTCGGTCCTCGAGGCCTTCGCCGCGAAAGCCCAAGTCATCGCCATCCACGACCAAGAAAGCGAGCCCCTCATCAAAAGCGGGGAGACCGCCTGGGTCGTCGATTCCGTCGAGGAAGCGGCCGAAAGCCTGCGCATTCTCTACTCGGACAAAGAAAAAAGCACTATAATCCCGGCGTATAAGGTGGCGGAATCCCGTTCCCTCCAATGCGTCGCCGCCAACCTGAAGAGCATTTACGAGAGCCTGCTCTTGGAACATGCATAAGTTAGGAGTCCATCATGATTGACATCAAACTCATTCTCGAAAAACCGGACTACGTCGTCGCGGCTTTGAAGAAAAAGCTCTGGGATTTCGATCCCAAGCCGATCCAAGACCTTTCCGCGCGCCGCCTTGATCTTCTCAAGCGCGTCGAGGCCAACAAGGCGGAACAGAACCGCTTGAGCGCCTCCGTCCCGAAGATCAAAAAAGAAGGTGGTGACGTCCAGGCGATTTTCCGCGAGGTCAAAGCCCTCGGCGCGAAAAACAAGGAAGACGAGGAAGAACTCAAGAACGTCGAGGCGGAAATCCGCGCGCTCGTCGAAGTCCTCCCGAACCTCCCGGACGACGACTTGCTCCCCGGCGGGAAGGAAGATAACGTCCCCTTCTACCATTTCGGCGAGGAACAACATTTCGATTTCCCCGCGAAAGACCACGTCGCCTTGGCCGAATCCCTTGGCCTCGTCGATTACAAGAGGGCCGCGAAGATCTCCGGCTCCGGCACCTGGATTTACACGAACCTTGGCGCCCGCCTCGAATGGGCCCTTCTCAACTATTTCATCGAAAACCACCTCGCGGATGGCTATGAGATGATTCTCCCGCCCCACATCCTCAATTACGATTCCGGCTACACGGCCGGGCAATTCCCGAAATTCGAGGACGACGTCTTCTGGCTTGAGGGCATGGAACCGCGCAAATTCATCCTCCCGACCGCCGAGACCGCTCTTGTGAACCTCCACCGGAACGAGATCCTCTCCCTGAACGACCTCCCGAAGAAATACTTCGCCTACACCCCCTGCTACCGCAAGGAAGCCGGCTCCTACCGCACCGAGGAGCGCGGCATGATCCGCGGGTACCAGTTCAACAAGGTCGAAATGGTCCAATACACGACCCAAGAAGGCAGCGACGCCGCGTTCGACGAGATGGTCCGGAAAGCCAAGAACCTCCTCGAGGGCCTTGGCCTTACCTACCAAATCGACAAGCTCGCCGCCGCGGACTGCAGCCATTCGATGGCCAGGACCTACGACATCGAGGTTTGGATTCCGTCGATGAAGATCTACAAGGAAGTCTCCTCCGTCTCGAACGCGAGGGATTACCAAGCCCGTCGCGGCATGATCCGTTACAAGGATGCGGACGGCAAAACCAAATACTGCCACACGCTCAACGGATCCGGCCTCGCGACTTCCCGCGTCTTCCCCGCTCTCCTTGAGCAGAATCAGCAGGCCGACGGTTCCGTCATCATCCCGGAACCCCTCCGGAAATTCATGGGCGGCCTCGAGGTTCTCAAGCCCATCAAGTAATTCCGCTTCCTTCTCTTGGCGTCCTTCGGGGCGCCTTTTTCTTCTCTGGATTTCTTTTTCTTTCGAGGTGCTATATCATAGTTTCGCCATCGCGAGGGGAAGACGACGAACCAGGTCAGGTGGGGAACCAAGCAGCCTTAAGTCGCCGTCCCCTGTGCGGTGGTCTTTTGGTTCATGGACGAAGGAATGCGCATCGCCTTGGAAGAAGCGAGGCTTGCTTACCAAGAAAACGAAGTGCCCGTCGGGGCGGCCCTCTTCAAGGACGGCGTCCTTTTGGCCCGGGCCCATAATCACCGGGAAAAGAACGTGGATATCTCCTCCCACGCGGAGATCGAGGTTCTTCGGGAAGGGGCAAAGGCCCTTGGCTCCTGGTCGATGGAGGGATGCACCCTTTATGTGACCTTGGAGCCGTGCCTCATGTGCCTCGGGGCCATCTTCCAGGCGAGGATCTCGACGTTGGAATACGCTTCAGACGACGAAAAGGAAGGGGCGTTCTCTTTCTATCACGTTCATCCAAAACCCAATCTTCTCGTTTACCGCGGGGAAGGCAAGGAAGAAGCCGCCTCCTTGCTCGCTTCCTTTTTCTCTCAACTTCGCGATAGAAAGCCGTTATAATAAAGGCAACCAAGGGGCTGAACCCCATTCATACAATGTAAAAAACATGTTGAAAAAACATAGTCTTTTACTTTCTTTATGCTAGAATCTTTTGCGGAGGTTTATTCATGAAAGAGAAGGATGCCGCAACAACGCTTCCGAACGCGCCTTGCTCTTTTCTTGAACTCGCGGGCATCGGCAAGGATTACGCGAAGAAAAACGCGACCTTTTCGGCGTTGAAAGACGTGAGCCTTTCTTTCCCCGACAAAGGGATCGTCGCGATTCTCGGCGAATCCGGATCCGGCAAAACCACCCTTCTGAACCTCATTGGGGGCCTAGACACCCCGACGCGCGGCTCCATCCGCGTCGAAGGCGAGGAAATCACAGGCCTTTCCTCCCGTGGCCTTGACCATTACCGAAACGCGGAAATCGGGTTCGTGTTCCAATCCTACCATCTCATCGGGCATCAAAACGTCCTTCAAAACGTCCTGCTCCCCTTGAAACTCGCGGGCGTCAAACGGAAAGAGGCGGAGCGCATCGCGAAAGAGAAACTCGCCCTTGTCGGCCTCGCGGGGCAAGAAAGCAAAAAGCCAAGCGAGCTTTCCGGCGGCCAAGCCCAGCGCGCGGCCATCGCGAGAGCCATCGCGAACTCCCCGAAGATCGTCCTCGCGGATGAGCCGACCGGGGCCCTTGATTCCGAGACGTCCATCCAAGTCATGGACCTCCTCGCGGATATCGCAAAATCGCGACTCGTGCTTCTGGTCACCCATAATCAAGCCCTTGCCGCGCGTTACGCCTCGCGCATCTTGACGTTAAAAGACGGCCTCGTTGTTTCCGACACGGGACCGGAACCTGAAAAACGTATATACGCCCCCTCTATTTTGCAAAAGAAGCCAAGCATGTCCTTGCTTTCCGCGTTTGGTTCTTCCTTTTCAAGCGTCCGTTCCAAGCTCGGCAGAAGCGCCATCACGGCCTTTGCTTGCTCCGTCGGGATCATCGGGGTGGGACTCGTTGTCGCAACGACAAGCGGCTTCTCCTCTTATGTCGGCTCCGTCGAGGCGGGGGTCGCAAGCGCCGTTCCCATCTCCATCGCGCCCAATATCTATTCGGTCAACACGAAATCCGTCACCGCCCCGAGCGCGGAAGCCTTCCCGGACGACGACCAAGTCCACGTCTACAACACGAACGCGAACCTTTACGTCTCCCACAAGAACCAATTCACCCCGGAATACGTCGATTATCTTTCCCGCATCATGAACGACCCCGAATGCCCGGTCTATGGGGATGCCATGTCCGTGCTTTTCAATCGGGCGAATCTTGATTTCCATTTCCTGACGCAAGACGGGCAAAACGGGGACCACATCCGTCGGATTTCGCAATATACCTGGGCGGGGGAAACCGCCTATTCCATCAATTCCTACACGCAGCTGCCGACCTACATCATGCATGAGCTTTATGGGGATGAGGAAAAGCTCTCCTCTCTTTACGACGTGATCTATGGCAGATTCCCGACTTCTGCAAACGAGATGGTCCTCATCGTCGACCGCTACAACCGGGTTGAGTTCTCGACCCTCCAGCGGACCGGGATTCTTTCTTCGAACGTCCAATACGCGGATCTTGTGAACCAAGGCGCCGAATCCATCGACTTCTCCTCCATCGTCGCGGATGACGAGAACGACACGGATTGCAAAGTCTATCGCTGCTACAAGAACAGCGATTATTTCCGCGTTGGTAAAGTCGAGCCCAACGTCATTTCGCGCGACACGTATGACGATATTCACTTCGATCCCATCCTCAAGAAGTTCGTCGGGACCGAATCTACGAAGACATTCAAGAGTTACATCAACGCCGATCTCTCGGGGGTCGATTATCCTTATGACCTCGTCTACAAAGACGAATCCTTCAATCCTATCGAATGCAAAATCGTTGGGGTCATCCGTCCCACGAAACAAAGCTTCCTCCAGCTCATGCCGGCATCGATTGGGTACACTCCCGCCCTAACGGCGATGATGGCGGGGGATTACGCAGAAGGCGCCCCCGGCCACGTGCTTGCCGAGCAAGAAAGGCAAAACTGGTACGTGCCTCGCCTATATGCCGCGGATGGGGTGACCAAAAGCTCCGCGGATGGCCTCGAGGTCTTGAACGCCTCGCTCGCTCCTCTTATCGAGGACCTTCAAAGCAAGTCCTTCGAGGAAGTCACCTCGATGCTTACGTCTACCTACATCACGAATTTGCTTAATGGGGTTATTCGCTATGTCGGCGCCAGCTGCACGATGCGGCCAAACGGCGTGAAAAACGATCCGGGAATCACGACATCCATTTCCACGTATCTTGCGTGGTGCCACGTGTTCGGTACCGAATTCGATACCTCGGAAGTGCCCGCGATGAGCGTGCGCGAGGAATCCGCGATCGAGTGGCTGAGGGTTTTCCTGTCGCGCGGTCTTTTCACCGAGGGAGGGACTCCGAATATCGTGGAATGCCTCGCCTACATGAATGCCTATTCCGTCATCACGAACATCCTCGTGTTCCCTTCGTCCCTTACGACGAAAGACGCCCTCAAGTCCTATCTTGATGCGTGGAACGTCGGGAAAACGGACGCAGAAGCCATCACCTATTCCGATGTCATGAGCGACGTGACTTCTGGCCTGGGGGCCATCGTTTCCGTCGTCTCTGGCGTCCTCGTCGTGTTTGCCTCCATTTCCCTTATCGTGAGCTCTCTCATGACGGCGATCATCACCTACATCCGAGTCGTCGAAAGGACGCAGGAAATCGGGGTTTTACGGGCTTGCGGGGGCAGCAAGGGCAACGTTGCGGAGATTTTCGAGTCCGAAACCGCGATCGTCGGCATTGTCGCCGGCCTCATCGGGGTTGGCGCGACTTACCTCTTGTGCCAGCCCATCAATTTGTTTTTGAAGCGGGAATTTTCCGCTTATGTGTTCATGGACATCGCCTGGCTTTCCCCGTGGTTCGCCCTCGGGATGCTCGGCGTTTCGGTCTTGCTCGCCTTGCTTAGCGGCCTCATCCCCGCTTTGCTTGCCGCGCGGAAAGACCCCGTGATTTGTTTGAGGAGTGACGAATGAAGCGCAACGCCGTGATGGAAGAAAGGATCTCGAAAGCGGAACCTTTCGAGGTCGACCCCGCGATCGGCCTTTCCGCTGCCCAAGTCGAGAAACGGGTTGAGGAAGGTCTTGAGAACAAGGTGCAAAAGCACCCAACCAAAACCTATTGGCAGATCATCAAGGACAATGTTTTCAATTTCATCAACATCCTTCTTTTCAGCGTATTCATCGTGATGCTCATCGCGAAACTCCCTCTGACGCACTACTTCTTCATGTTCATCCTTCTGGCGAACGTCGGGATTGGTCTCTATCAAGACATCCATGCCCGCATGCTTTGCGATTCCCTCAAAGTCGTTTCACACCCAAAAGGAATCGTGGTTCGGAACGGCGAAGAGAAGGAAATCCCCGCGGATGAGATCGTTTTGAGCGACGTCTTGGTCTTCGGTCTTGGGAACCAAATCCTGTGCGACTCCGTCGTCTTGGAAGGCGAGTGCCAAGTGGATGAATCCTTGCTCACGGGAGAATCCTTGCCCGTTACGAAACGGAAAGGGGACCTCTTGCTTTCCGGGACATTCCTCACGAAAGGGAAAGTTCGCGCTTCCGCGGTCAAGGTTGGCGCGGCCAATTACGCGGAATGCCTGCAAGGGAACGCCTCGGTTTTCGTGCAGCCGAAAAGCGAGATCAAGCGCTCCGTCGGCATCTTCGTCGCCTTCACCGGCTTCGTCGCGATTTTCATCGGCATGGCCATGTACGTTTCCTTCGGCATCACGACGGGGGAGTGGCTTGGGTTCTTCACGAACCAGGACATGGTGAAGGCCGTTTCGGGATCGATGGTCGCGATGCTTCCGACGGGCATGTTCCTTTTGACATCCACGAGCCTTGCCGTCGGCGTCATCGCCCTTGCCAAGAAGAAAATGCTCGTCCAGCAGCTCTATTGCATTGAAATGCTCGCCCGCGTTGACGCGATTTGCTTCGACAAGACCGGAACCTTGACCGACGGCACCATGGCCGTCATCGAGACGATTCCTCTCGACGGGGTGTCCGAAGACGCGATCAAGGAAGCCTGCGCCTTGGTCCTTGCCGCGACGAAAGACGATAACGCCACGGCGAAAGCCCTTCGCGCCTCATTCGGGGAAAAAGACATCACCCCCTCTTTCACGATCCCCTTCGATTCAACCCTTAAATACAGCGCCGCCACGGATGCAAACGGCGTCACATTTGGCTTTGGGGCGTTCGGCTTCTTACCTTTGGAAGAGAACGATGCCCTCAAGAAAAAAGTCGAAGCCGCCGCCTCGAAAGGATGCCGCGTCGTGGTCGTCGGGACTTCTTCTTCCCCCATCGAGAACGAGAAAGCCCCAAGCGGCATGAAGCCATTGGGTTTGGTTGTCTTGAGCGATCACATCAAGGAAGACGCCGCGGAGAACGTCGCATGGTTCCAGCATAACGGCGTCAAGGTTCGCATCATCTCCGGGGATGACCCCGTCACGGTCGCGGAAATCGCGCGTCGCGTTGGGGTAGATAACGCAGAACGGTATGTTTCTTTGGAGGGGAAGACCGTGGAAGAATGCGCCCAGCTCGTCGATGATTATGCCGTCTTTGGACGCGTGAATCCGGAGCAAAAAGCCGCGCTCATCACCGCGATACAAGAAAAAGGGCACAAAGTCGCGATGACGGGCGACGGGGTCAACGACATCCTAGCCTTGAAGGCAGCGGATTGTTCCATCGCGATGGCGTCCGGTTCCGATGCCGCGCGCAGCGTCGCTCACCTCGTTTCCCTCGAAAACGATTTCTCGAAGCTTCCGGAAGTCGTGAATCAAGGAAGGCGCGTCATCAACAATCTACAACGTACGTGCTCTTTGTTCCTGAACAAGACGTTCTTCGCCTTTATCCTCTCGTTCTTGTTCTTGGTTCTTCAGTCCGTTCTCGGGGACGACTACCGTTATCCGTTCGTCACCCAAAACCTCTTTGTTTGGGAGTGCTTCTCGGTTGGGGTCGCCGCCTTCTTCCTCGCTTTGCAGCCAAGCAACGATCGATTGAAAGGCAGCTTCTTGCGCAACATCGTGTTCCGCAGCGTTCCCGCGGGAATCGCGGAAGCCTTGAGCGCCCTCATCCCTTTGTTCGTCGTGATTTTGGAGCCTTCTTGGTTCACTTTCCTCACCGACCCTCAAGGGATTTATCAACTTGCCATCACGATGGCGGTCTTCAGTTTCACGTTGCTTAGCCTTGTTATTCTTTTCCGCGTATGCTTGCCGCTTACGCGTTATCGCGCCATCGTCGTCGCGGGCGCCTTCGTTTGCTCCATCATCGCTTTCGTCCTCGATTACTTCAACATCCTCGATGTCATCCAACTCAATTTCGGGGTTCGTTACGACGGGATGACTTGGGGCTTCCCCCTTGTGGTCTTCATCAGCGTCCTGGTGTCCACCCTCATTTATCTGGCGTTAGACGCGCTGTCTTATCTCGTTGAAAAGAAAACCGAGAAGCACTTATTCACGGAGGAGCAAAAATGAGAATCAACGAAGCGGTCAAAAAAGCAATGGAGCGCGGGGAGGCCGTGGTTGCTTTGGAATCCACGATCATCTCGCACGGCATGCCCTATCCCAAAAACGTGGAGACGGCGCGCCTTGTCGAGAAAACGGTCCGCGATCACGGGGCGGTCCCGGCGACCATCGGCATTATCGATGGCGAGATTGTCGTTGGGATGAACGACGAGGAGCTCGAAGCGTTCGGCAAGCGGAAAGGCATCGCGAAAGTTTCCAAGCGCGACCTTCCCATCGTCATCGCGAAGAAAGCTTATGGGGCGACGACCGTTTCCGCGACGATGCTCATCGCCGCGATGGCGGGCATCCCGGTCTTCGTCACGGGCGGTATCGGCGGCGTCCATCGCGGTGCCGAAAAAACGTGGGACGTCTCTCGTGATTTGCGCGAACTTGGCGAAGTCGGCGTCACGGTCGTCTGTTCCGGGGCGAAAGCCATCCTCGACATCCCGAAGACCCTTGAATACCTCGAAACGGAGGGCGTCACCGTCTTGTCCAACCGCGCGAAAACGTTCGCGAACTTCTATAGCGTTTCCTCCTCCGATCCCGTTGACGCGGTGTTTGAGACCCCGAAGGAAGCCGCGGAGATCATCAAGGCCAAGCAAGACCTCGGCCTATCGGGAGGCATTTTGATCTCGAATCCCGTTCCCGAGGAATTCGCCTTGCCCCATTCCTATATTGATTCCATCGTCGAGCAAGCGGTCCGGGAGGCGGAGGAGCAAGGTATCCACGGCAAAGACAGCACCCCTTTCTTGCTGAAGAGAATCGTCGAGCTCACGGGTGGCAAATCGCTTGAGGCGAACATCCGTCTCGTCGTGAACAACACGAAAGTCGGTGCCGACATCGCCGTCGAGCTCGCGAAACTGAGGAAAACATTATGACGACCGAAGCAAAACTAAAGGTCAACCTCAAGGAGATGATGAAGACCAAGAAACTTGAGGCGATCAACGTCACCGCGCTTTGCAAGAAGTGCAACATTCACCGGCAGACGTTCTACTATCATTACACGGATATCTACGATTTGATTGCCGCGATTTTCCTCACGGAAGACCTCGGCTTGTCCAAGAAGCCAAAGGACACCAAGGCCGCGCTCAACAAATTCTCGACCTACGTTTTCAAGAATTTCGCCTTCCTGCGCTCCACCTACAACAGCGCAGCCCGCGATTTGACCGATGATTTCATCTTCGGCAAATTGACCGCGGTTCTCCTTGATCTTTGGACCCATGACGCGAGTCTCCACGACGACATCTCGCTCATCCGAAAAGCTTCGCGACGTTTCGCCCATTTTGTCTCGGATGAATTCGGGTTCTGCTTCAAGGACCCCCAACTCACCCCGGCGTCCTTCCGCGCGACAATTACCCCGTTCATCGACTTGGCCGTCTCCACGATGCTGCCCGCCGTGTTCGAATTGACGAGAAAAGAGGCTTCAACCCGTGAAAGACGCATTTGAGTTCTATAACCCGACCCGTATCATTTTCGGAAACGGGAAGGAAAACGAGGTCGGGGCCATTCTCCGGCAGTACGGATTCTCCCGCGTTTTGCTTGTCTTCGGGCAAGGGTCCGCGGAACGTTCGGGACTCCTCGGCAGGATTCGGGCTTCTCTCCAGGCGGCAAATATCGCGTTCTTGGAAGCCGGGGGCGTGAGGCCAAACCCGGAGATCAGCTTCGTTCGAGAAGCCTTAAGCAGAATAAAAAAGGACCCCGTGGATGCGATTTTGGCCGTTGGGGGAGGATCCGTCATCGATACGGCGAAATCGATCGGCGTCGGATTCTATTACGAAGGCGACCCTTTTGATTTCAACCGCAAGATCGCGATCCCCAAGAAAACGTTGCCCGTCGGCGTCGTCCTCACGATTGCCTCCGCCGGCAGCGAGTCGAGCAATTCCTGTGTCATCCAGGATGATGGCATGCGCATCAAGCAAGGCTTCAACGCGGATATCGTCCGCCCGCTTTTCGCGATTGAGAATCCTCAATTGATGATGGGCGTTCCCGCTTATCATGTCTTCTCCGGGGCAAGCGACACGATGATGCATAGCCTCGAACGTTATTTCAATCCGAGCGACGAGAACGAGGTGGCGGACCGCCTTGCCATCGCGGTCATCCGTTCGACGATGGAAGCCGCGAAACGCCTGAAGGAAGACCCAAAAGACGAGAAAGCCATGGGAGAGATGATGCTCAACAGCTCGCTCTCTCATGACGGCCTTACTTCCATCGGGAAGGACCAAGTCTTCGTGGTTCATCCCTTGGAGCACGTTTTGTCCGCGTATGCCCCTCAAATCACCCACGGGGCGGGTGTTGCCCTTCTTTATCCCGCGTGGGCCATGCACGTCTATCGCCATGACATCAAGAAATTCAGCCGTCTTACGACCGCATTGTTTGATTTCGTGGGTGCAAACGAGGAAGAAACCGCTATAATGGGTATTCGGTTGATGAAAGAATTCTTTCATTCCATCGGAATGCCGACCTCGTTCGGGGAAGTCGGCTTGACCTCGAAGGACATCCCGGAACTGGTTTCCATTGCAAGCGGTAACGGTACACGTATGGTTGGTCGTTACCCCCAGCCATTGGAAAAACAGGACATTGAGCAGATTTATCGCAGTTTGCTTCCTGAGGAGGATTTATGAAACGTAACGATTTTGCCACCTTCATGGTGTACGTGTTGATGTTCGCGCTCGCTTTGTGCGTGGGCCTTTTCGCCATTCGCCCAATCATGGCGCAATATAGCAGCAAGCTGCCCATTAACTTCATCATTCTGGTTGTCTTGTCGCTTGTCGCGGGCATCTTGCTCAATGCCTTCTTGCTCGAAGCGGGGCACTTGCTCGGCGCGAAAGTCGGCGGATACGAAGTGCTTGCTTGCGTGATTCTCGCCTTGGGCGTGAAAAAGAAAGACGGCAAATACCGTTTCGGCCTCCATGGCTACGACGGACTCACCGGCGAGACGAAAGTCGCTCCGAAAGACCTCGAAAAATCAAGCCTCGGGGCCTATGCGTTCCTGCCGATCTTCTTCTATGCCATCGAAGCCATCGTCTTGATGGTCCTCAACGCCCTCGCCGGAAGCTGGGTCGCGACGAACCCCGAAATGGCGTGGCTCCAAATCTTCTCGATCACCGTCCTTGCCGTCGGGGGCATGGTGTTCCTCTATGACATCTTCCCGTTCCACATCGACTCGATGAACGATGGCTACCTCTTCCTCATCCTTTCGAAAAACGAGAATCGCGTCGCGTTCAACTACTATCTCGACTGCGAGAAAGCCCGTTTCCTTGGGGAGCCCGCGCCGGCCATTCGCACGTTCGATCAAATCACGGACTTCACCGCCCACCTCAACTATTTCGCGATTTACGACCATGTTTCGAAAGGCGAATTCGACGAAGCCTGCGCCTTGCTCGACAAGATCGCTAATGCCGAGAAAGGCCTCTCGGCCGCTTCCAAGAACGATGCCGCGTGCTTCAAATTGAGCCTTCTCCTTGCCTCGAGCAAAACGACGGTGGGCAAAGCCTATTACGCTGAATTCTCGGACGAGCAAAAGAAATACATCAGCTCCCTTGAGACGCCTGCCACGCTTCGTTGCTACCTCCTCATCTCCTCCATCGTCGAGGAAAGCGAGACGGAATGCAATTACGCGATCGACAAAGCGGAGAAAGTCCTCTCCGTCTTGAGCAAGGGCGAATCCTCGTTCCTTGAAAGCGAGAAAGCCCTCCTGCAATACGACAAGAACTTCGTCGCGAAGATGCACCCCTCTTGGGATCTCTACCCCCTTCCCTGGGAAGAAAAGAAGGGCGCGGATAAGCCAGAAGGCGAAGACAAGCAATAACGACGCAAGCCGCAGATCCTCGTTGATCCGCGGCTTTTTTGATGCGAGATTCCTCGCAAAACGAAAGCACGACGATAAAGGGTTCTTCTTTTGCGCTTCCGTTTCTTTTCCGCGCAAAACAGTGCAAGACCAACGCGAATCGCCAAGAACCGCCCTTGGCTTCTGCGCGGAAAACGAAAAGGCCGTCATTACTGACGGCCTTCGCGCATTGATGGAGAAGCGAACTCCTTATTTCTCGGGAGGGAGAAGGTCCCAATCGGGGAAGCCGGACGCATAGGCGCCAAGATCCTCGGAGAATTCGACGTTCTCCTCGAGGGCTTTGGCATCCTCGGCAAACTGCTTCTGCATTTCGGCTTCCAAGTCGCCGAATTCGGCGGCGAGGTCGGTATCCTCGACGACGCTCAAGGTTTTTTCTTCAGCCATGGTTATTCCTCCTTTGCTTCCGGTTCTTCGATGGCCGGAACTTCTTCAAGGACCGGCTCTTCGCCCGGGTTGATCGCGATCTTCTCGGAGTCGTTGCGGGACAAGAAGTCGCTGACGAGGCCATCGGCGGTGCCTTTCGCGGCGAGAGCGTTCCTAAGAAGCGTGGTGTTCTCGATCTTGGCCTTGTCGTAGTAATTGGCAAGGAGCGCGCGGTGATCGGCGTTCTTTTTGAGCATCGCTTTGCCCTTCTTGCGGATGGAGAGACCGACGAAGAGACCGATGATGGTCCAGAAGAGGGTCGCGGCAACGATGGTGCCGGTTTTGACCTTCTTGTTGGCTTCATCGTCCTTGATGGTGGAGATGGTGTAAGCCTTCATCTCGTCGTATTGCTTTTCGAGCGAGGCGACGAGCTCGGAGGCGTTGGAACCGTCTTCCGTCGCGCCGGTCCATTGGAAGGATTGGCCGAAAGGAACGTTGCCTTTTTCCTGGATCGAGAGGTCGATCTTGGAAGGATAGGAATCCTTGGAAGCGACGATGAATTCGTTGAACGCTTCAGAGATGTAGGGAGCGAGAAGGACGAGAGCGGTCTTCTTCGCGGAAGTCCCGGCCTTCGGGTCGACGACGGAGCGACTGAGACGCTTGGCGAAGTCAACGGGGTCGTCGCGGCGGCGGTCGGCGAGGATCTGCATGCTGTTCTTGGCACGGGCTTCGTCACCTTCGTACTTCTTGACGAACTGGAGGTATTGTTCTTCTTCGCGGAGCGAGACTTCATCCTCTTCGTATTCGGAGACGAGTTTGAAGAGCTGGTCGTCGATCGCGTTGATGAGGGCCTCGGTGTTGGGTTGGGCGACGACGATGTCTTGGATCGTCGGCTTGATGCCCTTGGAGGAATTGGTCGTGATCTTGGCGATGACGTCCTTTTCTTCGCCGTCGGTGCCCCAAGTACCGATAATTTTGGAGACGTAGGCCGTGATAGCGGTATATTGGTCCTTGTTGGCGATGGCTTCGAGAGCCTTGAATTCCTTGGTGTTCGGGGCAAGGCACTCGTTGCGGAAGACGTTGACCCACCATTCCTTTTGGTGCTTCGCGAAATCCGGATCCTTTTGGACGAGGATGTCCATCCAGTGGGCGATGTGCTCGCCGCAGAGGTTGTCGGTGTCGTTGCCGAAGACGCCGTTGGTGTAGGCGTCGACGTAGGAGACGATGGAAGAACGCATCCTCATCGGGTTCTGGAGCGAGAAGTAACGTTCGAGCCACTTGAAGCAGACGTTGGTGCCGGGCTTGCCATCGGCGATGCGGCCGGCATTGACGCGGCGGGTGATGAGGGCGAAGAGCAAGCAGGTCTTCTCTTCATCGCGGCGGATGGCTTCCTTGATGGCGCGATTCGCGAGGGTCTTGTTGTCGGAAATCCAGGCTGCGAGGGCGATCAAGCAAGGCGCGAGCCAGTATTTCGGCGCGGAGATCATGAGTTCCTCGGTGCACTTGGAAATCGTGGTCTTCGTGATGAGGGCGAGATCGGTCGCCTGAAGGATGCCGAGCATGTTGTCGCGGACGAGCTTGTGATTGCCGAACTTCGCCTCGAGTTCCTGGCGGACGCGGATGATTTCCGTGAGGGCCCTTTGCAAGGCGGCGGCCATCCTCTGGCGGCGGTCCATCTCGATCAGCTGGTTGCGGATCTTGTTGATTTCCGCCATCGTTTGCTGACGGACTCTCTCGACGTTGTTGTTGATGATTTCCTGGTTGTCGATGACATTGTGGATTTGCTTGTTCACAATGCCGATGTTGCTGTTCACCACGTCTATTGCGCGATAAACTCCAGAAAGGTCAATGGAAATTGTTTCTGACATGTTTTACCTCCTTTTCCTTGTGCCTTTATTTCATCTTGGATTCGATATCTGCTTTTGCTTTCAGGTATGCACCTCCGTATTTCTGTTTCAAAACGGGGTCTTTGATGTGGGCGAAGATTTGCCCGACCCGGAGAACGTAATCGTGGTAGAAACGCTGAGTCTTCGTCTTCAGGAAGAACTGGTTGTTGGGATAGGGGGAATCCGGGTTCTTCGTGATGCCGGCGTAGAGGGCGTACCATGTTTTCGGCAGGTTGGTTTTTTCCGTGAGGCCTTGGTAAATCTCAGCCATCTCGGGGGTGAACCAGTCGATGCTTTTCCGACGCATGATGAGCATCGGGGAGAAATTCTCGGTGAAATCCGAAATCTCGGACGCGTCATCGTAATCGTTGAATTTGCTCAGGATTTCTTTCTCGTATTCGCCGGAGTGCATGATCGATTTCAAGATCATTTGCTTGCAGAAATCCTCTTCCTCGATCTCGAAGAGGCATTCGTCCCAAACCTCGCGGAAGAACGTGGCCATGAGGCGGCTGTCTTTGACCTCCGCGGCGTAGGACCGGTAGTAGTTGACGATGAAGAGCGCGGCGGCGTTGTTCCGAGACATCGTGAGGACGTTCTCGGCGCAGCTTCTCGCGGAATCGAAGTTGCCGGCTAGAAAGAGACGCACGGCTTCTTCCAAAGCGACTTGGACGCTCGGGGAATTCGCGCTGTGTTTTTTGGCGAAGCGGACCGTGAGGCCGCAGAAACGGCAAGTGCCAGTCCTCGTTTTGCGGTCGATTTCGCTTGCGCTGAAGGAACCGCCGCAACCGGGACAGATATATTTTTCGGCTTCCATGCGTCGTTATTTTTGGACGGCCATCAAAACCTGGTTGCGGGTCTTGATGATGCCGTGGGCGATGCGGATGGCCTTGAGGACGTCTTCCTTGTCCGCGCCATTGCGGAGGGAGGTCTTGATGTAGGCGATCTGTTCCTCGAATTCCTTTTCGACGGGGATGGATTCGTCGGTGGAGCGGCTGGAGGAGTATTTGACGGTTTCGTAGAGGCCGGTGATGGCATCGCGGATTTCCTGGTCGTCCGTGTATTCGCGGAGGCCGTTGACCGTGACGCCCATCATGTTCCAGTTCGTCATGCGCTTCTTCTGCTCGGCAATCGATTCGTTCACGCGGCCGAAATAGCGGTAGCAGATGACGAACGCGGCGGCGTAGAGAAGGATTTCAATCGCGTTGATGACGATGGTCGCGGTGAATTGCTCGGAGTTCACCAGGGTGACGATCGTGTTGGTGATCGCCATGACGATGAAGTAGGCCCCGCTGCAAATGGCAAGCGGAAGGACGGTCTCGGCGGCATG
>JAEDJP010000129.1 GCA_016296285.1 Bacilli bacterium | reverse complement strand
CCCTTCTGGTTGATGATGGTGTCGATGGCGATCTCGGTCTTGCCGGTCTGGCGGTCGCCGATGATGAGCTCGCGCTGGCCGCGGCCGATGGGGATCATGGCGTCGATCGCCTTGATGCCGGTCTCGAGCGGGGTATCGACCGATTTGCGGGTCATGACGCCCGGGGCGATGCGCTCGATCGGGCGGGTTTTCTCATAAGGGACGGGTCCCTTGCCATCGAGCGGGGCGCCGAGGGCGTTGACGACGCGGCCGAGGAGGCCATCCCCGACGGGGACCTCGACGACTTTGTGGGTGCGTTTGACGGTGTCGCCCTCTTCGATGAGGCGATCCGAGCCTAGGAGGACGGCGCCGACGTCTTCGCGGTCGAGGTTCATGACCATGCCCATGACGTCGCGGGGGAAGAGGAGGAGTTCGCCGAGCATCGCCTTGTCCAGGCCATAGCAAAGCGCGATGCCATCGCCGACGGTGAGGACCGTGCCGACGTCATCTTCCTCGACTTTGTTCTCAAAGCCCTTTATCTGCGCCTTCAAGATGGCGGATATCTCGCGGGATTCGATTTTCATTGGGCGTTACCTCCACTTTTGAGCCGAGCGCGCAGCTCGGATAGACGGTTCTTGAGGGTGCCGTCGTACACCTTGCCACCGAGGGCGACCTTGACCCCGCCGATAAGATGGGAGTCGACGATCGCGGTCAGCTCGACCTTGGCGCCGAGCCTCTTGGAGAATGCCTCCTCGAGGGCGGCCTTCTCGATGTCGCTTAACGGGAAGGCGCTATAGGCGATGCCTTCCTTGACGCCGAGATCGGCGTTGAGCATCGCGTGAAAAGACGCTTGGATCGCGGAAAATTCCGGGTAGCGATGGTTCGCGGCCACGATTTTCAAAAACGGGATGAGATGGGGGATTTTGGCGAATTCCCCGAACACGGCATCGATTGCCTTCTCTTTTTCTTCAAGGGAAAAGGAATAAGAACAAAGGGCCTTCCGGAGGTCCTCCGATTCTTTCAAGGCAAGCGAAACCTCCGCGAGGGCGTCATCCGCTTCCTCGCGGTTCCCGATTGGGAGAAGTTCATATAAGGCCGATGCGTAGTGGCTCGCGAGTTCGTCCATGGCTTAGCGTCCTTCTTCGAGATCCTCGACGAACGAGGCGACGAGGCGTTTGCCGTCTTCCTCGTTGACTTCGCGCCCCAAGACCGCCTGCGAGGCGAGCAAGGCGACGTCCACGATCTCGTCGCGGACCTCCTGGCGCGATTTTTCCTTCGCGAGGGCGATGTCGATGTCCGCCTGCTTCTTCTTCGCGGCGGCTTCTTCCTCGGCGAGGGAAAGGATTTTGGCGCGCTCCGCCTCGCCTTCGGCCCTGGCGGCCTCGACGATGGAAGCGGCTTCCTTCTTGCCGTCCTCGATCACGGACGAGGCTTTCGCGGCGGCGTCGAGAGCGACCTTCTTGGCCTCCTCGGCTTCCGCGATCTCGCTTGCGATGTGCGCTTTGCGCTTGGCGACCATCTTCTTGACGGGCTTATAACCGATGAAGAAGACGATCAAGATGAGAACGACGAAGGCAATGAGTTGGATGACGATGTCCCATGGGCCGTTCGGGAACAGCTTGTTGATGAAATCGTCACTCGAAAAGGGCTGGTCGCTCACGGGACCCGACGAGGCATCGAACATCCAAGAAAGCTGGATCATTTCGATACCCCTTGGATTAGGCCACCTTGGCGCCGAGGACGAAGATGATCAAGATCGCGACGATGAGGGCGTAAATCGCGCAGGATTCGTCGAGAGCGACCGCGAGGATCATCGTGCTCTGGAGCTTCTTCTGATTCTCCGGGTTGCGGGACATGCCGTCGATCGCGTGGCAGCAGATCCAGGATTCGCCAAGGCTCGAGAAGCCGCCGGTGAGAATGGCGATACCGGCACCGATCGCGACGAGGCCGAGGTTGTTGCTCATGGTTTCGGCAAAGGCCGCGAGTGCGGAAAGGATACCCATATGTTTTTCCTCCTATATGGTTTTCGTTTCTGTCTTGCTTTCCGGTCGGGTGACCTGGCGGTCCGTCCCCATCGGGTCGTCCTCGGGCATCTCCTGCCCGATCCAAACCGCGTTGAGGGAGGCGAAAACCAGGGTCTGGATGCCCCCGGAGAACAAGCTGAAATAGAGATTCAGGACGCCGATGATGACGGGTCCCATGATGACGCTGCCCCAGCTTCCGAGGAAGCCGAAGATCGCGAGGGAAAGCTTTTTGGTGGCCCAGTTGACGAGGCCGATGATGACGGAACCGGCAAGGGCGTTGCCGAACATACGGAGGGAGGTCGAGATGATCGGGGTCCACACCGTGAGGAGGTTGATGGGGAGCCAAAGCTTGACCGGCTCGATGTAACGGTGGAAATAGCCCCATTTCTGGTAACGGATGCCCGTCGCCTGGATCAGGATGAACATGACGCAGGAAAGGATGAGAGGCACCGTGAAATAGTCGATGACGGAAGGAAGGCCCGTGATGGACCAGATGAAACTGAGGAAGAGATAGACGAAAAGGGCCATGAAGTAGCCGGTGAAGCCGCGGGGCTTCTTGCCCATGATGTCCGTGGCCCAGTTCTCGGTCCATTCGTAGAAAAATTCCATGAGGAAGAGAGGGCCTTTCGCGGGCTTGAGGGGATCGTGGAAATGGGCTTGGATGCCGCAGATGATGACGAAGATGGCGACGAGGGCCATGATGATGAGGGACGAGATGACGGGGCCGGAGAGCCGGAAGGTCCAATCCGAGAGGTTTTGCCCCATGTCGGACAGGGGATCGCCCGAGAGGATGACATTAAGCATTCTCGTTATCTCCTTCCTTCTTCTCTTCTTGGGTCGCGGGTTTCTCGGCCTTGCCCTTGCGCGAGCTCAGGAACGTCGTGACGAGCAAGACGAAAAGCAGCGGGAGATAGCCCGCGAAGACGGTGAAGACGTTGCAATAGCCGTGGGACGGAGAGCCCCAGACGAAGGTCGCGAAGCCCCCGAGCACGAGGCCGCCGGCGTAGAAAAGGAGGCGGAAGGCGCCGAAAAGCGCCCCCACGAGGCCGCCTTTGGTGGCTTCCCCGTCCCCGGAGAGGAGGAAGCGGGCGCCGAGGAAGATCGTGACGTAGCAAAGGATCTCGATGGCGCTGCCAAGCAACCAGCCGTAAAGCAAGCCGGGATTGTCGATGAAAAGCGAGAAGAGCAAAACGAAAGCCCCGAGGAGAGCGATACCCCCGAGGATCATCAAGTTCTTCTTTTCTTCGGATAAGGAAGTGAAACGCTTCGCGAGAGACATAAAATCAATATAAGTATTGTAGGTCTTTCCTTTGGAAGGTCAAGGTGAAATCTTCCGTTTGGGATAGGAGCAACCAAATTATCGGTAAATCGAGAACGCCGTGAAGTGACAAACTGAACGCAAGTCCAGCCATTGACGGAAAAACGCCGCAC
>JAEDJP010000128.1 GCA_016296285.1 Bacilli bacterium | reverse complement strand
CTGAAGCTCGAGAAGAAGGACGGGCCCCTCTTCGGCCTCGTGAGCAGGCTCACGTGCCAAAAGGGCATCGACCTCGTTTTGTCCCTCATCCCGGAGATCGTCCGCCGCGGCGGGCAAGTCGTGATCCTCGGCAGCGGGGAATACGAGCTCGAGGAGAAAGCGAAAGTCCTCGCGACCGCCTTCCCCAAGGACGTGAGGGCCGAGATCCGCTATAGCGACGCCCTCGCCCACGCGATCTACGCCGGCAGCGATTTCTTCCTCATGCCGAGCCTCTTCGAGCCATGCGGCATCGGCCAGCTTCTCGCCGAGCGCTACGCCTCGATCCCCGTCGCCCGCGACACCGGCGGCCTCCACGACACGATTTCCGATTACCGCGGGGGGAACGAGGACGTCGCAAACGGCATCCTCTTCCGCGATTACGGCATCGATGGGCTCCGTTATGGGGTCGACATGGCATTCCGGGCCTACAAGGACAAGAAAGTCCTCGCCAAGCTTCGGAAGAACGCCTACAAGGCCGACCATTCCTGGGCCAGAAGCGCCGAGCTTTACCAGGGTCTCTATCGCGCGATCGTTTGATTTTACGCCAAAAAGGCTATCTTCCCATGGTATGCGAAGGTAGCCTTTTTCTTATGTTTCAGAAAATGAAAGACGGCTTTCATTCTTTGTTTTCAAAGGAGCAATTCTCAAAAAAACAGAAGTAATTCTCTGCATATAAAGAAATGCGAATACAAAAGAATCCATCGGGCCTTTTTTATTGCGTTGGTTAAATTTGCGCTATTTTGTTGTGTGAATTTGCGCTATTTCGTTACACACTTTTGCGGTAAGGTTCCCTCGGCAATAGAAAACCCAGCACGCCAAAAGGCCAATTGGGAAAATGTTCGTAGCCTTTTTGAAAGAAGATTCAAGACGCTTTCAGAGGGAATCGAAACCCATGAGGCCGAGCCAGAAAGAAACCGCATCTATGGTCTCTTCGAACGAAATCCCCGTCGCGTAATCGCTTTTCAGAAGAAAACGCGCCCATCGAGCTTTTTGGTTTTCGCTGGTTCGGATGTCCCATAACGTCCGCTCGAAGAGAGAGGGTTCCTGTGGAAAGCCGCGATGCGCGCAGGTCTTGAAAAACGCCTCTTTCAGCAAATCCGCATCGATTTTGGACCCGAATTCCTTCCTGAGGAGATAAACGTCATAGAAGTCTTTGCTCCTGCTGTTTTTCACGCCTTTTTCGAGGATCGTCTCCAGTTTCTCCGCCAAGAACGTCTCGATCGGATAGCGAAGGAGGGAAATCTTCTCGCCGGTGATAAGACAATCGTATTCATCGAGCTTCGGTCCGGGAACCATTGGGTCTCCCGTCGCGATGTCGATGCTGAACACCTGACGGATGTTGGCGAAACGTCCCATGAACTGGATGCCGAATCCCCCATATGGATCGTCCTGACGAATCGGTTTGTCCATGATGTATTCGAAGTAGACCCCGTCGTCGATGTCCATCGCGGCGATTTCCTTCATGTCGCCGATCGTCCTTTCATGGGTCAGATCCGCGTTCCACAGGAGGAAATCGATATCGAGGGTAGAACGTTTCGCGATCCCGACGAGGGAGGACAAACAGAGGCCGCCCTTGAGGACATATTTCTCGCGCAAGGGTGACGAGGCGAGGCGCGTCAAAAAGCAGTCGAAGAAGAACCGCGGGTAAGCGGTATGCGGGGAAATGTCGAGGTCTTTGGCCACGCGGGTGATCCGCGAGACCAGCCGTTGTTTATCGATCTTCATTCACAAAAATCTCCATGGTTTCGTCGACTTTGCGGGAGATGCCGCGCATGGAGGCATATTCATCCAGCTTGGCGTAATCCCGTTCGCTGTTCTGACAATAACGGCGAAGGGCTTTCAGGAACGTCTCGGAGTCATACCATCTCCGCCTCCGGATGAGCTCGACGATGCATTTGTCGATCCCGTAGGTTTTCACGGGGTTTTGGAAAATCGTGTTCACTTCTTCGATCTGGTAATCGAAAAGTTCTTTCTTGGATTCGTGATGCACGATGATCTTCATCCGGAAATCGCCGGTCCGGATTCTATATCCCGGAGGGCAGATGACTTCAAGAACCTGAGGGGGATAGTCGCTCAGGCCATGAAGGTAGAGGGCGCAATAACCATAATAGATGGCTTTCGGGTATCGCTTCTGCAGAAGCATGAAATCGTCCGCGACGAAAGCGTCGCCTGCGTACATCCCGGGAGCGATCCTCTCCATCCCTCGTTTCTTCGCGTAAGGGGAGAGCAGATTCCCGGAAATGCCGTTTTTCTCGAGCGTTTCGCGCGTCAGGACGTTTTTCCCATTGCTAGAAAGTTGATCCATCCGTTCGTAAGCAGTCATAATATTTGTACCTAAATATATAAAAAATTAGTACAAATATCAATAGAACTCCTGTTTGAGCCGTTCCTTTCCCTTTTCATTCTAAAGGGTCCAAAAATCTTGGGAAGTAGGGAGAAATCGAAAAAAGAAGAGAAGAAAAACCGCCAGGTTTCCCTGGCGGCAAGCCTACCTTTACTTGTAATGGAGGAAGGAGATGAGGTCGTTCTCGCTGAAGCCCTCCCCAAGCATCGGGCCGGAATAGTAGGGGATCCCGAGGCCTTGGATGAACTTCTTGCCGTCCTCGCTGCTGACCCCGGCGCTAAGCTCGATGAGGCCGAGGCTGCGCGCGTCGCGGACGTAAGAGCCGTAGAGCAAGCGGTCGCTTTCCCCGCTCAGCGCCTCTTCGAGGAAGTAAGGCGAGGCGACGATGCCGTCGACCCCGATTTCCGCGAGCTGGGCAAGGGGCACCGTGCCCGGGGTCAGTTGGTCGCAAAGGACGCTGATGCCGGAACGGTGGAGCTCCGACACGACCGCCTTCATCGTCGCGGCGTTCTGCGACGTCGATTTCGCGGAGAAGGCGAGGATCAGGAAATTGTCGGGGATCGAGAATTCCTGCTTGAGCTTCACGAGGCGCTCGATGGCCCCGGTTGAGGACACGGAAGAGGGGGAGCAAGGATAGAGGAGGTAGGAGATGCTCTGGCTCCGGAAGAGGGTGTCCGCGTTGCTTTGGTAGAACGAGAAGAACTGGCGCAAGCTCGCGAAGTCGACCATTTCCTGCATGCGCGAGAGCTTGGCGATGCGGAGGAATTCCCTCGCGCGGATCTTCTTGCGGCCTTCCTCGTAGAGGGCCGGGGCGGCCTTGAGGATCTTGACCGCGCCCGTGAGGCTGTCCGCGACCGGCGTGAATTCGAGGTCCATCCGCTTGGCGCGCAACCGCTCGTTGAGGAGGGATTGGATGTAATCGAAGCGCAAGGCCTTGCGTCCTTTGGCCTTCCCGACTTCGGCGATGACCCCGATGCCCATGCGGGCGCTGCGGAGCAATTCGCTTTGGAGGAGGGAGACGAGGTCGTTCGGCGTCGTCGCGTCGCTTGGGTAAGCGATGAGGGAATAGCTGTATTCGGGGTTGAAGGAATCCTCCCCGAC
>JAEDJP010000127.1 GCA_016296285.1 Bacilli bacterium | reverse complement strand
CAAGGAGGTGTGGGAACCGTTGAGGATGCGGACTTTGCGTTGCTTGTAGGGATGGACGTCGGGGACGTAAATCGCGTGCAGGCCGACCTTATGGACGGGGAAGCGTTCCTCGACGAACGGCTCTTCCTTGAGGACGAAGAGATGGAAATATTCCCCTTTGACCATGTTGTTGTCGACATAGCCGAATTCCTCGCAGAGGGAGGCGAATTCGTCGCGGGGGAAGCCCGGGACGATGCGGTCGACGAGGGTCGAGGTGTAATGGCAATCCTCGCGGAGGAAGGCGAGGAACCCTTCGTCCATGTTGCGCGCCGATGCAAGGCGCAGGAGGACGTCTTTCAGGTGGTCCCCGTTATCGTCGATGAGCTCGCAAGGCAAAATGGCGAGGCCATGCCCTCTTCCGAGGGTGTCGTAACGCCTCTTGAGCAAGGCGAGCAACTTCCCGGGGAAGGAGGTCGGCGTTTCTTTCTCCAAATCGACGGAGACGTCCTTTTCCTCGAAGCAAATGCCGGCCTCGGTCGTGTTGGAGACGATGACCTCGAGATCCTTGGATTCGCCATAGCGCAAGAAGGACGCGTAATCCTCGTAAGGGTTCACGAAATCGTCCAAGACATCGATGAGGCGGGTGTCACGGACGGCTTTCCCTTCCTCGTTGATCCCTTGCAGGATGAGGGTATAGAGGCCATCTTGCTCCTTGAGTTCCTTGACCCTGCCGAAAGGTAGGGGCTGGACGACGACCACATGCCCTTGATATGCGCCGGAATCGTTCATCTTCTGGATGAGCCAATCGACGAACGCGCGAAGGAAATTCCCCTCGCCGAATTGCATGATCTTGATGGGGGCGGTCGTCTTCTTGGCGACCTTGGCGCTTAACGCAGGCAACGTTTTCATAAATTCAGGATCCTTTCCATTTATCCGCGAAGATACTCGCTATAGGCCATCATGAACGGGCCGACCCCTTTGGAATCGTCCGCCACGACAGGCTCGGAGAGATAATAAGCAACCGTGCCGTTCCGCCTTTCGTTATCGAGGCCGGAGACGAGGCAGATGTTTTCGAGGTGCCCGTTTTTCAGGTGTTCCCGGACGACTCCTTCGAAGATGGCCGCCCCATGGGCGACTTCTTCGTAAGGCAAGAGGCCGATGCGGGCGCCTTTGAGGTAGCCGTAGGCGAGCATGATGCTGCCGCTTGTCTCCTCGTAGTTGCCCTCGACATCCAGGACGGGAAGGTCCTTGTAAAGATGGGTGGTCGGGTTTTCGTAAGGGGCAAGGGAGGAGAGGACGTGCTTCAGCTGCTTCTTGAAGAAGGGGACGCGTAGGGTATGCCCGTTCTCCTTGAGAATCGAGGCGACGTCGCAGTCGGCCATCGCGAGCCAGCCGACGGAACGGAGCCAGACATTCGGGCTCCTGCCCGTCTCGGGGTTCGCCCATTGCATCGATTTCGTCTCGTCGTAGCAATGGTAGTAAAGCCCATCGTCCCCGACGTTGCACGCCTCGACGTTCTTGAATTGGGTCACGAGGTCGGAAATGGCCTTGTGGTCCTTCGCCTTGGTCGCGACCAGCGCATAGAAGGGGGATGCCATGAAGAGGCCGTCGAGCCAAAGCTGGGAGGGGTAGCGGTTCTTGTGGATGAAGGACCCATTCTCAAGGCGCGGCTGGGCGGGGAATTGGGCGGCCATGGCCTCGATGGCCCGCTCGAATTTGGCCACGTGCTCGATCTCGTTGACTTGGAACAAGGTGGCCCCGGGCTGGAGGTCATCGAGGTTCGCATTCGCGATGGAGAAACTCACCATTTCCCCGTTTTCCCCGATGTGTTCCTCGAAATAGCGATTCACGAAATCGAGATACTTCTTCTCTTTCGTCGCCTTGTAGAGGGAATAGGCGCCGTTGAGAACGACCCCGTCCTCGTAGCACCACCGCCCGTTCTTGTAGGGCTTGTACCCCGCGAGGAACGCGTCGAGATACGCGTCGATCGCTTTCTTTTCGTTTTCGGTCAGTCCCATGGATGCCTCCTTTATTTTCTTTTTTCGCAAAACCTTGATGATGAAGAGCGTCCCGACGATGAGGGACGTGATCCCGATGAGGATGTTGCTCACGCCCATCGAGATGCCCGCGACCTTGAACCCATTGCCCTCGAGGGCGGGGATATGCGAGCAGATGAGGAAGATCGGGATGCGGTAGACGAAGACGCGCGAGATGTTGATCGCCGAGGCGATGCGCGTTTCCCCAAAGCCATACAGGAGGCCGAGGACGGCGCTATTGATCGCCAAGGTGATGATGCCCATCTTCTCGTAGAAGAACACCTCGCTGATCTGGGCGGCATAGGCGTCCACGTCCTCCGCTTTCCGGGCGAAGAAATGGGTGATGGGGTCGTTGAAGATCGAGACGATGACGACCCCGACGATCGCGATGCCGAGAGCATAGGCCAACCCCACGAAGAACATCTTGAGGGCCCGGTCCGTCTGCTTCGCTCCCAGGTTTTGGGAGATGATGCTCGATTCGGAATCCTCGATGGATTGGATGGGGGTCGTGACGGAACCGCCCATGTTGTTGGAGACGCCAAGCGCCCCGACGAGGGCATCCCCGTAATTCTTGCAAAGGGCGTTGATGACGACTTTCCCGAGGGAGAAGATGAATTTCCCGAGGAAAACGGGGAAGGAGATGTGAAGGGTTCGCCGAGCGGTTTTCCTGCTTTTGTCCGCGCCTTTGAACGAGAAATGGAAGAGATAGTTTCTCGTCGCGAGGCGCACGAGGACGAAGACGGTCAAGGCCGCGTTCGCAAGAAGGGTCGCGAGGGAGACGTAAACCATTTCCTTCCAGCCGAACCCGTAGATGAACAAGGCATTGAGGGCGATCTTGAGCACGACCACGCCCATGTTCAGCATGGAAATCATGAGGGTGGACCCTTTGGCTTTCTCGACGCCCATGTACACGGTATTGACCATGACGCAGGCGGAAGAGCCAATCAGGACCATGAAGTAATATTGCCCAACCTCGATCGAGGTCTCGGAAACGTTGAGAAGCCTCAGGATCGGGGCGGCGAAGGGGATGATGAGGGCGCACGTGAGGATGGCCATCCCGAAGACGTAAAGGAAGAGGGCGGAAGCGAGCGAACGCGCTTTGTCGTAGTTCTTCTTCCCAATCTCGCGCGCGACAAGAATCGACCCGCCCGCGCTAAGTCCCCCGCCGAGGGCCGCGATCAGGTTGTTGGCTTGGCTAAGCGCCCCAACGG
Source organism: Bacilli bacterium (assembly GCA_016296285.1). Classification (GTDB taxonomy): domain Bacteria; phylum Bacillota_I; class Bacilli_A; order RFN20; family CAG-826; genus Alloenteromonas. Next base: position 269 of record JAEDJP010000127.1, on the reverse strand, counting down.
CGTTCAGCTCATCCTTCCCGATCTCGGAGCACATGATCGTGTCGATGATGGAATAGGCGTAATTGAAGAGCGTGAAAAGAAGCAAGGGCGCGGCAATGACGAGCACGACCTTCCAGGGGTTCCCATGCAGGATGAATTGCCGGCGCGCCAACTCCTTTTGCGAAACCGTGGAGCTCTTCGCGCCCATCTTCTTTTATTCCTCGATTGCTTCTTCCGTCTCGGCGTCGAAATAATGGAAATCGGTCTTCTTCACGTAGTAGGTCAAGTCC
>JAEDJP010000126.1 GCA_016296285.1 Bacilli bacterium | reverse complement strand
TTCGTGATGGAACAAGTAGCCGTTTTTGAGCAAAAACTCGTTTGCCACGAGGTTCTTTGTCTCGACAAGGGCCACGAAATGGGTTTCCTTTTTCGCGGCCAAGGCATCTTTGAGCATGAGGCTCCCAAGTCCTTTGGACCCCAACGAAGGATCCACGAAGAGAAAGCTTAGAAGCGTAAGGGGCGCCTCGACCCCAAGGCCATCGAGGAAATCGAAATAGTTTCGCGAGGATTCCCCGGGGAAGAGGATGTCCTTGGCCTGCGACGTGAAGGAAAAGGCCCCGAGGATCTCGTTCCCGTTTTGCAGGACATAGAGCCGGTCCTCTTGCAAGGCGAGGCGCACGTCCCTTGGAGGGATCTCGCCCCAACCTTTTCGCATCAAGGAATCGTTGACGCGGGAAAGCAAGGCGCCGACGCGTTCGGTTTCCTCTGCTTTTGCTTTCCTGATTTTGAGCATTGACCCTAGGACCTTTTTCTCGTTTCGGTTAAGATTATAAGGCAACGCACGCTTGAAGAAAGGGGGGCAAAGTCCAGTGAAGGATTATCTATGGGTATATCGTTCCGGCCCTACGCTCCCGGGACTCGTCGTTTCGTTCCTCGGGGACCAATACCCCGACTTTTATGAGGCTTGCCTTTCCCGCTTTTCCGGCATCCATAGCCTTTTGTTCGCTGAAAAAGGCGTGACTCTCCCCCTTGATTACCTCCCAACCCCCGCCGAAGAAGCCCGCCTCGAGGATTTTTCCATCCGCGATTGGATCCTCCTATCCGCGACGACCCAAGACGAAGAGACGCCGACGAGCCTTTTCCTCGTCGCCCGCGAGGATCCGAAGTATTGTCTCGTCCTCGAGCCCAAGGACCTCGACATCCTTTACGAACTCCACGGGGAGGTCGCGATCGAGGAATTCGACGAGCCCGAGGCGGTCAAGGACCTGCTCGAGCAATATGAACTCGTGACCCCAAGCCCCGCGGTCCGCAAGGTGAAGCCCGTCTCCCTCGACGAGAATCTGCCCGTCCCGACGGAAGAAGAGGACGCCTTGGACGAAGACGCCATCGCGAGGGCGTCCAAAGTCACCTTCGAGGCCTCGAAGAAGTATTCCTTCAAGGAATCGAATCCCGTGGTCGAGGAAAAAGACGAGGAGGATGAGCCCCGCGCGGTCGACCTATCGTCATTCAAAGCCTCGGTCCGGGGGAACGCGAAGCCCCGCCACATCGACGGGGTGCCCTACCAAAAGAAGAAGGAATTCCCTTCCGACCCCTCTCCCGTGGATTGGAAATCCTATCAAGGCGGTTTCGAATCCGCGAAGAGCCAAAAGCCGAAAGCCATCCTCGATGAGCCCGATGCAAAGGAAGAAGAGGAACCCGCTCCCGTTCCGACGGATTGGGCTTCTCTCAAAGGCGGCTTCGAATCCGCGAAAAAGAAAAAGCCGCGCGTCATCCTCGACGAGGCCCCGATTGCCCCCGCGGAAGAGAAAGAACCGACCCCCGTGGATTGGAAAAACCTCAAAGGCTCCTTCCTTTCCTCTTCGAAGCCCAAGACGGTCAAGAAAGAAGAAACTCCCGTCGCAAAGGAGGAAACGCCGACCAAGAAGGAAACCTATCTTTCTTCTCGCCGGTTCCTCTTCCTCTCGACCCGTCCGGATTTCTGCTCCCTTTATTCTTTTGAGGACCCCCGCGACCTCTTCCCCGCGATTTGCAAGACCATCGAGGAATCGCTCGCGTCCTTCCCTTCGCTTCCCCTTGACCCCGATGCCCTCTTCACCCCGCATCCGGTGCCCTTCGACCACCCTCTTCGCGTCTCGCTTGAGCATTTTGACCAAAGCGATTGGAAGATCCTTGCCGCTTACGCGAATTCCTATGGCGGGGTCGATACCGCCTTGCTTTGCTCGAAAATGGACCCGAACACGTGCGTTTCCATCGCCTTCGGGCCGGATGAGGCGAAGGTCCTTCGCGTCTCGATCTCCTCGCAAGCCTATTTCATGGATGGCGGGCATACGTCGTATCAACGAATCCTTGCCCTTGCTTTCCCCGAGCAAGAAGACTCGAAAGGAAACGCCTGATGGCCATCCGTTCCAAGGAAGTCACCTCCCGCATCATGTCCTCCATCCGCGGGAAGAACACCGGCATCGAGATGGCGCTACGCAAAGCCCTCACCGAGAAAGGCGTGCGTTATCGCCTTTATTCATCCAAGGTTTTCGGCCACCCGGACATTTGTTTGCCGCGCCTTAAGATCGCGATATTCTGCGATTCCGAGTTCTGGCATGGGTATCGCTTCGAGGAAAACGAATCCAAGATCAAGACGAACCGGGACTATTGGATCCCGAAGATCAAGGCCAACATCGCCCGCGACAAGATCGTGAACGCGACCTTGAAGGAAGAAGGCTACACGGTTCTCCGCTTTTGGGGACACGAGATCGAGACGAATCTCGAATCCGTCGTCTCCTCGATTCTAGAAACCATCCAGAAGAAAGAAGAAGTCCTCTCCCAAAAGGAGGCCATCGCTTCCAGGACGACCCTTTGCTACATCGAGAAAGGGGATGAATACCTCTTCCTCCATCGCGTCAAAAAGGAAGCCGACGTAAACGCCGGGAAATACATCGGGGTCGGTGGACATGTCGAGCAAGGCGAATCCCCCGTCGCCTGCATGAAACGCGAAATCGCCGAAGAAACCGGACTCCGCGTCAAGAAATACCGTTACCTCGGGAAGATCGATTTCCTCAACGACCTCTATCCGCCCGAACGGATGTACCTTTACAAGGTCACCGCGTATGAAGGAGAGCTTTCCCCTTGCGATGAAGGGGACTTGCTTTGGGTAAAGAAGAACGTGATGATGAACCTGAATCTATGGGAAGGAGACCGCATTTTCTTGCCTCTTCTTGATAAGGAAAACCCAAAGCCATTCCAACTAGACCTCCATTATTCCGGCGATGAGCTCATCACCTCCGTCGGCCCGTATTACGAAAAGCCGAAAAAAGCCGCGAAAAAGAAAAAGAGGAAGTCCTGATTACCGGAACCGGAACTTCCCTTTTCCCTGGCCCTTCACGGGCCTTATTTTTTTGGCTTTTTGCAGTTTCTTGATCATCTGGGTCGCCGTCGCGGGGCTCACGCCCGTGGCGTCCATGATCTCGGTCCTGCCAAAGACCTCGTCGCCCGTTTTCTTCTTGAAGTCGCGGATTTTCGCGGCGATCTCTTCTTTGAAGAGAGGGAGGATCGCTTCGAAGAAAGGGTCTTTTTCTTTCTTCTTCGGCTCTTTTGGGGCAACGGCAGAAACCTTCGGCTTGGAGAAGCGCAAGGAAGAAAGGGTCGCGTTGGCCTCGAAATCGCTTTGAAGCGAATACGTCGGGAAAGGAGAAGAAAGGACTTCGCGCATCCCGCGAAGAACGCCAATCCCAATCGCAAGGAACCAGCGCTGGATGAGGGGGTGACGGCAAGAAGGAAGCCCCAGGCGCGCGGAATCAAGGCAGATGCCGGCATTCCGAACGAGAATCTCGTCCAAAGAAGTCTCGATGATCAGCGGGTTTTCCTCGTGATAGTCCGCGTT
>JAEDJP010000125.1 GCA_016296285.1 Bacilli bacterium | reverse complement strand
CGGGAACGCGGAATCCTACATCGAGGCGGTCCTTTCCGCGATCGCCCTCGCGGTCGCGGCGATCCCGGAAGGTCTCGTCGCGGTCATCGGGATCGTGTTGTCGCTAGGCTCTTCTCGCCTTGCGAAGCAAAACGCCATCGTCAAGAAAGCGAGCCGCACGGAGACTCTCGGGGCGATCGACGTCGTTTGCAGCGACAAGACGGGAACCTTGACCGAAAACCGCATGAGTGTTGCCTATTTCTACGCGGATGGCAATCTCCATCAAACGGGAGAAGAAAGCGGAAACGCGGGACTAGACCTCGCCAAGGGGATGGCCCTTTGCTCGAATGCCACTCTCGAGGAAGGCGTTTCCGGCGACCCGATGGAAGTCGGCCTCCTTGGCTTTGCTTTGCGTTTTGACATCCATAAGAAAACCCTCTTCGAAGCGTTCCCCCGCCTCAAGGAACGGCCTTTTGATAGCCTTAGGAAGCGCATGAGCGTCCTCGTGAAAGAAAACGATGCTCCCGTCGCATACACGAAAGGCGCCCTCGACGAGATCTTGCCCCGTTGCCCAGATCTATCCGAAAAAGAAAGGGGACGTATCCTCGAATTCGCGAAGAAACTCGCTTCTAAAGCCTTCCGCGTTCTCGCCCTCGCGAAGAAGGAGGGCGACGTTTCCCTAAGCGAGGAAGGGATGACGTTCCTCGGCTTCGTTGCTCTCTACGATCCCCCAAGGAAAGAAGCCGGACCCGCGGTCGAAGCCTTAAGGGGCGCGGGCGTCCGCACGATCATGATCACGGGCGACCACGCGGATACCGGCCTCTCGATCGCGAGGAACCTCGGGATCGCGAAAGAAGAAAGCGAAGTCATGACGGGAAAGGATTTCGCCGCCTTGGGATTCGATGAGCAAGCCACCCTCGTCGAACGCGTTTCCGTCTTTGCCCGCGTGAGTCCAAGCGACAAAGTCGACATCGTGAAAGCCTTGAAGGCAAACGGCCACGTCGTGGCCATGACGGGGGATGGGGTAAACGACGCCCCGGCCCTCAAAGCCGCGGACGTCGGCATCGCCATGGGCAAAAACGGGACGGATGTCGCGAGGCAAAGCGCGGACATGGTCCTCGCGGACGACAATTTCGCGACCATCGAGAAGGCGGTCCGGGAAGGGAGGACGATCTACGCGAACGTGCGCAAAAGCGTGCATTTCCTGCTCGCGAGCAACCTCGCGGAAATCCTTTCGATGTGCCTGCTCATCCTCGTGGGCTTGCCCGCCCCGTTCCTCGCTATCCACCTGCTTTGGATCAACCTTCTCACGGACTCCTTGCCCTCGATCGCCCTCGGCATGGGCAAGCCAAGCGATGACGTGATGAAGGAAGCCCCGCGGAAGAAGAACGCGTCCCTCTTTTTGAACCGGGGATGGAGGAAGATCCTTTTCGCGTCGCTATTTCTCGCTTTGTCCTCCCTCCTTGCCTATCTTTCCGGCTTTTGGATGAATGGCATCTTCGATTACGGGACGATTTCTTCCTTGCCTTCTGGTCACCCGGTTCTCATCGAGGCGAGGACCATGGCATTCACCGGTCTTGCCCTGGCCGAGCTTATGACGATGCTATCCATGAACGCGGGAAAGGAAAGTATCTTCTCCCGGAAACGGCAGAAAAACGGAATGATCCTGCTTTCCGTTCTCCTTGGGGTCGGCTTGCAACTCCTCGTCATCGAGATCCCGGTATTCCGGGACCTCTTCTCCACGAGTTACCTGACCCTTGGGGAATGGGGAATCGTGGTATTGACTTCCCTCGCCCCGCTTCTTTTGCACGAGGCGATGGTTTGGTTGAACAAAGCGAAGCGACCTCAACGGGCCGCAGCGGAGGAATCGTAATCGCGACTTGCCTTCAGAAGCTCGAATCCTAGAAGGATAAGAAGAGGCAAAGCCAGGATCGCGTATTGCCAAGCAGGGAAATAGAAGGAGAATCCAGCGAGGCTTTTGAACACCACCATGAAGATATGATAGAGGGCGAGAACCCCGACGTTTGCAAGGAAGAACGGCAGGACTTTGAGACGCAATTGACCGAGGACGTATGTCGATTTTCGCATGCCGAGGCTCTTAAGGGAGAAGACTTCGTCGATCTCCCGATGGGCTCGGATCAGTTCCTTGCCGATCTCCGAAAGAAGAAGGGCAAGAGAAAGCGAAACACAGATGAGGAATACGATTTGCATAATCGCGGAAAAAACCGAGAAGAAACGGAGGTATTCCCGGGCGGGATGGATGAAAAGCTCCACGCTTGTTTCCAAGATCCCCGGAGTGTAATCACTGATGGCACCGAGGTAATTGAGGTCGGAATCGGTCAAGGGAGAAGAGAGAAAGAACGTGTAATAGATGGTGTTCTCAAGGTATTCATAGCCATCGGGAAGGGTATTCGGGGAAAGAACCCCGAGCGCATTGTTGGCTCTTCTAACGGGGTCAAAGGGAATTGTATCGGGAGAAGAAATGGGCTTTTTCTCTTCTGCTTTCGGCGGGTTTTCAAGTTGGAGAAGGTTTCCGAAATAGACGTTGTTCATAGCGTCGCCAATCGAGGTTCCAGGATCGATGAAGAACAAGAGGTTTCCGTCTTGGGGGATCGCTTGGTTCTGATAAAGGGACGCATTGCCCAGTCGGTTGAGGTTATACCCTGGTTCGCCGATGAGAACCGAATTTTCGGGTTGGTCCCAAAAAATCGTATCGAGGAGATAAAGAATCTCGACCCGATAGGCTTTCCTCGCAATGCGTTCCCAATTGCTCGGGCGATAATTCTCCGCCTCCTCCTTGATGAGGTCGAATTCGCGGGGTTCCGCACTTCGATCCTTTTTCCTCACGAGCGTCACGGAATCCGTTGGGATCGTCTCGTTTTGATGCTCATAGAATGGGCGGAAGAAAGAAAGACAGGAGAATGCCAAAATCAAAAGACTGGAAAGGACGACGGCAAGAATCCCAAAGGATTTCCCTTCTGCTCTCTTTCGCGAGAAATAGGAGATTTTCTTATTGCTTTTCATACAAGGCGAATCCCTCGTTCTCCATTCGATAACCGACGTCGAATGCATCGAAAAGTTTCGCGTCGTGACAAGAGCAAAGGATGATTTTCTTCGTGGCTTTCGCTTCTTCCTTCAATAGAGCGATGACCTTCTCGCTCATCTCGGGATCAAGGTGACTCGTCGGCTCGTCTGCGATGAGGACGTCCCGAGGGAGGAGCAAGGCGCGAAGCAAGGCGACGCGTTGCTTTTCCCCGCTGGAAAGCGAATCGACGTCCGCTTCGTAAACCGGGCGAAGTTCCAGGGCATCAACGAGTCGGCTCAGTTTCTCGCGGTTTATTTCAACGTTTTGGAGTTGCAAAGGGAAAAGGATGTTCTCCTCGACATCTAGGGCGCTCAGAAGATTCGCTTCGGGGAAGACATAGGCAAAATGGGAAATGCGGAAATCCTCGATCTCTTTCTTTTTTCGAAGGCCGGAATACTCTTTCCCGTTTAGTTTCAAGGAACCGGAGTCGCGCTTCAAAAGAAGGGACACGATGTTGAGGAAGGTGCTTTTCCCGCAGCCGGAAG
>JAEDJP010000124.1 GCA_016296285.1 Bacilli bacterium | reverse complement strand
GTGATGTGATCTAGTCTAAGCATGGCTTGTCCTCCTGTTCTTTCGTGAATTCAAGGGCGATGCGCAGGCACTCCATCGCGGATTTCGTGAGTTTTGGCCCGAGGCGACCCAAGAGAGAGGCAACATAATCGAGCACCTCGAATTGTCTCTTTTCCGCTTGCTTCGCCCCTTCTTCCGTGAGGCGGACGTATGTGTGTAAGCGGTCCCCTTCGCGTTGGAAGCGTTCCGCGCATCCTTCTTCCTCGAAACGGTCGAGGATCGCGGTCACGCGGCTCGGGGAACAATTCGCCTGGGCGGCGAGTTCCGTCGCGGTGAGACCGTCTTGAGACAAGAAGAGCTCATTGGCGATCACCCGCGGGGCGCTGAAGGCGGATTGCATCCTCGCGATCAGGCCCATGTCGGAGTTCTCGCGAAACATTCGCAAGATTTCCTTCGCGGATTCGGTGGAATTCCATTTGCATTTCATAACATTTCACCCCGTTAACTTTTCATATTATAAAATATACGAATCGACGCGGAATACAAGGAGAAAACGCTATCATTTGTTGACGATTTTCAAAACGAAAGGAAAACCCCTTCCCGGAGGCTCCCCGCGGAGGAAATGGCGGGCCGGAAAGGGGCGAAAGGAAAGGGGTTATTTGAGTTCGTCGCAGGAAAGGACGTCCATGTCGTCGTAAGCCTGGTTTTCGCCGCACATGGCCCAGATGAACGTGTAGTTCTTGGTCCCGCAGCCGGAATGGATGGACCAGCTCGGGGAAATGACGGCTTCGTTGTTGTGGAGGACGACGTGACGGGTCTCGTCCGCCGGTCCCATGAAGTGGAAGACGCACTGATTCTTCTCGATGTCGAAGTAGAAATAGACTTCCATGCGGCGCGCGTGGGTGTGGCAGGGCATCGTGTTCCAAACGCTGCCTTCCTCGAGATGGGTGAGGCCCATCGCGAGTTGGCAGGTCTCGAGGACGTCCGCGTGGATGTATTGGTTGATCGTGCGCTCGTTGCTGAGGCGCGCTTCCCCGGCGTGGCGATGGATGGCCTTCTCGTAGGGGATGAACGTGGTCGGGTAGGCTTTGTGGGCAGGGCAGCTCGCCATGTAGAACATCGCGGGATGCTCCCCGTCTTTCGAGGCGAAGCGAACTTCTTTCGCCCCGCGCCCGACATAGATGGCTTCCCAGTGCTTCAAGACGTAAACCGTCCCGTCGACCTCGACCGTCCCTTCTTCCCCGATGTTGATGACGCCGAGCTCGCGGCGATCGAGGAAATGCTCTGCCCGGAGTTCGGGGGCGCTGCCAAGGACGACCGTTTCCTTGACGGGGATGACCCCGCCGAAGACGATGCGGTCGATGTAAGAATAGGTGAGATGGATGTCATCGACGCCGAAAACGTCCTCGACGACGTATTCCTCCCGCAAGCGGGCGGTGTCGTAATGGGCGTAATCCTTCTGGCCGGAATAATCGCGGGTCGTGAGTTTCATAAGGGTCCTCCTGAATTAAGAAATGAAATAGTCGGGGTGTTTTTCCATGACCTTCTTCAAACCGTTGAGGCCGGAGAAGTGATGGAGGCGCGAAGCCTCGGACAGGCGCTTTTTGTCCTTGGCCTCGAAGGCATCGAGCAATTCGCCATGCAAGCGATAAAGGTTCGAGACATCGGCCTTGTCGCGCAAGTTCGTCATGTAACGGTACCGCTGGTAATATGGGAAGGCGTTCTCGAGCAAATCGAGCATGCTTTCCTTGTCCGCGACGCGGTATATCGCGTGGTGGAACGCGTTATCGACATCGTAGAAGGCGGTCGCGAATTCCTCGGGGCTCAAGTCTTTGGCTTCGAGGGATTTCAGTTGGTGCGCGAGCAAATCTCGGAATTCCTGAATCTGCTCAGGGGTGACGGAATCCATGATTTCGATCATGATTCTCGTCTCCACCGCGGCGCGGAGATACATGATGTCGGTGAGGCCGTTGAGGTCGAGCTTGGTCACGAAGGTCCCGGATTTCGGGACGACCGTGAGGAGCTTGTCCTCCTCGAGTTTTTTCAAGACATCGCGCACCGGCGTGCGAGACACCCCAAAGCGTTCCGAGACCGATTCCTCGCGGATGCGGGTTCCGGGCTTGAGCTGGATGGTGACGATCTCTTTCTTGAGCGTCTCGTAGATGGGTGCGATGTCCTTGGTCATGAATGCGTTCCTTTGGGGAAAGGTTATCGCTGGACGCGCCCGTTCGTGTTGCCGGCCATGAGCGATTCAACCTCTTTGATTCCGACGTGATTATAGTCCCCCGGAATCGTGTGTTTCAAAGCGCTGTGGGCGACGGCGCAATTGATGGCTTTCTCGGGATCGTCGTAATGGGTGAGGCCGTAGATGAGGCCGGCAGCGAAGGAATCGCCCCCGCCGACGCGGTCGACGATGCGGAGATCGTAATGGGCGGATTTGTAGAATTTGCCTTCGGTGTAGAGGACGCCGCTCCAGCCGTTGTCGTTCGCGCTATAGGATTCGCGCAAGGAAGCCGCGGCCCCCTTGAGGTGGAATTTCTCGCACATGGCCTTGAGCATGGGGCCGTAGCCATCCGCGTCGATCTTGCCTTTCTCGACGTCGGAACCGGACACGAAGCCAAGGCAGGCTTCCGCGTCTTCCTCGTTCCCGATGACGTAATCGACGTATTCCATGTAGGGGATCATGACGGACTGGGCCTCTTTCTTGGTCCAGAGCTTCGCGCGGTAATTGAGGTCGAAGGAGACGGTGATGCCCATTTCCTTCGCGGCCTTGAGGGCTTTCAAGGTGATCGCCTGGCAGTTCTTGCCAAGGGCCGGGGTGATGCCGGTGATGTGAAGCCAGCTCACGCCCTTGAGGAGTTTCTTGAAGGCGAACTCGGAGGGTTTGGCCTCGGCGATGGAGCTATGGGCCCGGTCGTAGATGACTTTCGAGGGGCGAACCGAATCGCCGGTTTCGAGGTAATAGATGCCAAGGCGCTCCCCGCCGCGGATGATGCCCGTGGTGTCGACGCCGTATTCCCTGAGGGAATTGCGCGCGGCATCGCCGATGTCGTTCGCGGGGAATTTGGAGAGGAAGATGGCCTCTTCCCCGAGGTTGCAAAGGGAAACGGCGACGTTGGCCTCCCCGCCTCCGTAATTGATGTCGAAGCTCTTGGCTTGGACGAAGCGTTCATAGCCAGGGGTGGAAAGGCGAAGCATCAGCTCGCCGAGGGTCGCGTATTTCATGGATTTCTCCTCCTTTGGGATTCCTTATTTCATCTCTTCGCGAGCTTCTTTCACGAGCTCGACGAATTGCTTGGCGCGGGCGGTCACTTCCGCGTAATCGCCTTTCTTCGCCGGGGCGGTCAATTGGCCGCCGGTGCCGACCGCGATGGCGCCGGCCTTGATCCAATCCTTAGTGTTTTCAAGCGACACGCCGCCGGTCGGCATGAGGTTCGCTTGGGGCAAGGGTCCGTGGACCGCCTTGAAGTATTCGGGGGAGGCGCTGCTGCCGGGGAAGACCTTGACGATGTCGACGCCCGCCTTCATTGCGACGATGATTTCGTTGATCGTGAAGCAGCCGGCCATGTACGGG
>JAEDJP010000123.1 GCA_016296285.1 Bacilli bacterium | reverse complement strand
ACCACCGTTGAGGCTGCCGATCGTGATGTCGTCGGCGCTACCGACGCCCATCGCGTCCTTCAAACAGTTGTAGAGGCCTTCGTTGCCGGCTTCGGGGAGGAAGGCGGTCAATTTGACATTATCCGTGTTGAACCCGGAATCGAGGTCGGAAAGGATGATGTCCGCGAATGCTTTGCCGGTCGCCTGCTCGAGGAAGGAGACGAGCTTGGCGTCGCTTGGGTTCACGACGCTCGAGAGTTTGATGCTGCCGACCGCGAAGCCGGAAGAGAGGTCGCTGATCGTGACATCATCAAAGGCTTTGCCCGTCGCGTCGGCGACGATATTCTTGAGGTCTTCATTCGCGCCGGACATGACGGTGCCGAGCTTGATGCCATCGACGGAGAAGTGATTGAGACTGTCGATCGTGACATCGGCATAGCTGCCGGCCCCGGTCGCTTGGACGAGGATGTTCTCGAGGGTGGAATCCGGGGTGAGGACGGTGGCGAGGTGGAGGCCGTTGATGTCGAGGCCTTTGAGGTTATCAATCGTGATGTCCGCGTAGGCGAGGCCGGTGAGGTCGGAAAGGACCGAGGCCAGGGACCCGGCTTCCGCTTCGCTCATGACGTTCTTGAGGCTGATGGCGCTGATGTTGAAGGTGGATTCGTTCTGGATGTCGCCGACGACGAGGTCATCGTAATTCGCCTTGCCCGTCGCCTCGAGGAGGATGTTGACGAGGGTTTCGTTGTTGGAAGCCGAGACAAAGCGGCTGAAAGGGATCTTCGCGATGCTGAAATGCTGGAGGTCGCCGATGCAAAGGTTGTCTGCGTTGACCTCGGTACGGGGGTCGCCCGGCTGGAGCTCGACCGCGGCGATGAGGACGTCATAGATGTCGGAATTCGCGCCGGGATCGAGGACGGCGTTGAGGAGGATATCGTTCGTCTGCATGCTCGCGATGTCGGCGATCGTGACTCCGCGAACCTCTTCGTCCGTGGAGGTGCCGGTGACGGCCTTGACGATGTTGTAGAAGTCGACATTCACGTAGGTATCGCCGTCCTTGAAGTCGATGACATCGACGATCTTGACGCCGTCCGGATTGAAGGAATTGAGGGCATTCACGGTCAAGTCGTTTTCCGCGACGCCGGTTGCCGAGGAGAGAATGCTATAGAGTTTCTCGTTTTCGGCGCTCTTTGGCATGACCGCGGTGAGGGCGATGTTGCCGGGCTCGAGGGAAGAGAGGCTGCCGATGTCCAAATCTTCATAAGAGGCGACGCCGGTCGCGGACATGAGGATGTCGTAGAGGCTCTTGTTGCTCTCATAATCGCCGAGAATGACTTTGAGGCCTATCGCGTCGATGTCGAGGTGGGAGAGATTGCCGACGTTGATCGTGTCCGCGGTGATGCTCGAATCGCCACAGGCGGAAATCAAGATGTCGTAGAGGCTCTTGTTGCTCTCGTAGGATCCAAGGATGACGTTCAGGCGGATCGCATCGATGTTGAGGCTGCCGTTAAGCATTCCGATCGTGAGGGTTTCCGGGTCGGCGCCGCCATGTCCGGTCGCGTCGAGAAGGATGTCATAAAGGGATTCGTTGCCCGCGACGGGGAAGAAGTCCTTGAGATAGATGTCGTTCATGAGCTCGTCGGGTTGGACGCCGCCGATCTCGCCGATCGTCATGTCCTTGAGGATGACGTCGATGAGGCTGCCTTCCTCGACGGTCGAGAAGAGGCCAATGAGGTTGCGGACTTGCTCCTGGGCAAGGCGCGGGGAAAGAACGGTCATGAGATCGAGGACGTTGACGTCCTTGAGAGCTGGGTAATAGAAAACCTTGCCTTGCGCTTCCGGAAGAAGATTCCCGTCTTTGTCATATGCCTTCGCGTAGTTGCCGGCGTTGACTTCGTAGTAATAAAGCGCGGGGACGAAATCTTCCGCGGAGGGATCGATCGCGGCTTGCTCTTCCGCGGTGAGGGGCGTCCACTCGTTCATGACGGAGAGCTTGTTAAGGTCACCGAGGGCATCCATGGCCCCGAGATTATCAAGAGTCGCCGTGACGGTGATGGAATTCAAGAGGGTTTCGCCGATGTTCGAGAGATCCGAGAAAGCGATGGAATCGAACTTTTCCCAGTCGACCGTGAAATATTTGTCGAGACCGTTCGTCTCAATGAGCTCTTGGAGGGCTTTCTTGACGAAGGGAAGCTGGCTCATCTCGATATCCTGATACCCCGTGATGAGGGTGAAAAGGCTCTTGCCCTGCAATTCGGCGTCGAGCAAATCCTCGTTGTGGCCGAAATAAACGCCGGAAGGAACCGCGAAGACGGCGACTGCCGCGACCCCCGCCACCAAGACGATGCTCGAGACGAACCCGCAGAGCCACCAAAGGAAATTTTTCAAGGCTTTCATGGATGAACCTCCAAGATAAAGAAGCGTTTTTATTATCCTTTATCCGGCTCGTTTGACAATCCTTTTCCCGCTTTCCCTTTATCTTTAACGCGTACATTGCCACGTATAGGCGCGCATGTGGGTATGTTTTACTTTCTTTTGACGATCCTTTTCCTTGTCAGCGAGGGCAAGTTGCCCTAACATATCGGCACCGACGAAAGAAGGGACATCAAGAAGCGCCGCCGCGACGTATCCAGGGCGCTAGCAACTCCGGGAGAGAAAACCCGCGTAAGTGCTCGTCGCAGCCTCTCCCCACAAGAGGAACGATGTCGCCTTGGAATCGCTCAAGCAAGAGCCCTTCCCCTGTGTGGGAAGGCTTTTCGTCGAAAGGAGATAACATGGAAGAGAAAATCCTTTTCACGAGCGAATCCGTGTCGGAAGGGCACCCCGACAAGGTTTGCGACCAGATCGCCGACGCGATCCTCGACGAGTGCCTGCGGCTTGACCCGGCCTCCCACGTCGCTTGCGAGGTGTTCGCGACGACCGAGTTCGTCCTCATCGGCGGGGAAATCACCTGCGCCGGCAAACCCGATTACGAGGGGATCGCGCGCAAGGTCCTCCGCGACATCGGCTACGTCGACCCGAGCCTCGGCATCGGGGCTGACACCTGCGAGATCAAGGTCTTGGTCAAGGAACAGTCCCCGGACATCGCCCAAGGCGTGAACCGCGGGGATATCCTCGAGCAGGGCGCGGGCGACCAAGGCATCATGTTCGGCTACGCGACGAACGAATCCGCCGGCTACATGCCCTTGCCCATCTCGATTGCCCATAAGCTCGTCCGCCTCGCGACCAAGTTACGCAAGGAAGGCAAATTCCTCGGTGCCCGTCCCGACATGAAGAGCCAGGTCACCGTGGATTACACGCGCCCCGAATCGCCCCGCATCCAAACGATGCTCATGTCCGTCCAGCACGACCCGGACGTCGATCTCGACGCCTTCCGCGCCTTCATCCAGAACGAGATCATGATCCCCGTCGCCGCTTCCTTCGGCCTCAACGAGGATTTCGAGGTCCTCGTGAACCCGACCGGCCGCTTCGTCGTCGGCGGGCCCGCGGGCGACACCGGCCTCACGGGACGGAAACTCATCGTCGATACCTACGGGGGCAGCGCCCGCCACGGCGGGGGCGCCTTCTCGGGCAAGGACCCCTCGAAAGTCGACC
>JAEDJP010000020.1 GCA_016296285.1 Bacilli bacterium | reverse complement strand
GGATGGATTCTTTCTAGAGGAGATCATGTTCTCGGCTCTAAGTGTAAGAAAAGGCGCCGCCCCTTGCTTGGGACGGCGCCCTTTCTCTTTCGTCAATATTTCTCGTCGAGGTAGGCGATGAAGTCGGAGGAATCCATGTCCCTGCCCGTCACCGCGCGAATCCAATCCACGGGTTTCTTGTAGTCGTGGGGATAATCGTGTTCCGCGAGCCAATCCAGGATCGGAGAGAGGTTCCCTTCACGCAAAAGAAGGGGGACGTCGATCGATTCTTTCATCTTGTTCAGGATCATCGCCCCGTAGATGTTCCCGAGGGCGTAGGAGGGGAAATACCCGAATTCGCCATCGGTCCAATGGATGTCCTGCATGCAGCCATCGCGGTCGTTCTCGATCTTGACCCCGAGGTATTCCTCGGTCAAGCGGTTCCACATCGCGGGGACTTCCGCGCAGGAGATGCGCCCGTTGATGAGTTCCTTCTCGATCTCGTAACGGAGGATGATGTGGAGGGAATAAGTGAGCTCGTCGGAATCGCAACGGTTCGCGATGGGCTTCACCTCGTTCCCGAGGGCGTAGATCTCTTCATCGCTCCAAGAGACAAACGACGGATCCAGGGTTTCCGCGAGGGCTTTCCGGAGGGTCGGGACGAAAGCCTTGCTCCTGCCGAGGAGGTTCTCGTAGAAACGCGAATGGGTCTCGCAGATGGCCGCGGTCGCGAAGCCCTCAACACCATCTTCGTATTGCTTTTCCGGCCAATGCTGAAATTCAAGGGCGTGCCCGCCTTCGTGAAGGACCGAGAAGAGGGAGGAACGGAAGTCGCCCTCGTCGTAATTCGTCGTGATGCGCGCGTCGTAACGCGAGAGGTTGTCGGAGAAGGGATGCTCGGATTCCCGCAAAGCCCCCATGTCCAAATCGTATCCGATGACCTTCAAAAGGGCGTAGGAAAGCCTTTCCTGCTTTTCTTTGGGAAAGGCGAGGTTCTTGGCTTTCGGGGCGCTCGCTTGTTTCTTGATCGCCTCTTTGACCTTGGGGATCAAATAGGCCTTGAGAGGAATGAAGACGCGGTCGATCTCCTTTTCCGAGCTGCCGGGCTCGTAGGTGCGGAGGCAAACATCGTAAAGGGTCTCGCCATCTTTCCGCTTGAGCGAGCATTCTTTCCGTTTCGCCTCGACGCACGCCTCCCAATAGGGAAGCCAGGAAGAGAAGTCGCCGCTAGGCTTGTAAAGGCGCCACATCTCGTTGCTTTTCGTGTAGGCCTTCCGCATCGCGAGGTATTCTTCGGAGGAGAGCTTCTCAAGGTACTCGATGCTTTCGAGTTCGTGCTCGACGAAGCGGCGTTCCGCGTCGTTAAGTTCGGGGTCTTGCGCCGCTTCCTTGACGAGACGGATGAATTCGGGGTCTTTCGAGACGTTCGCTCCTTCGACGTCGACCTCGCTTAAGAGGACCCCGATTTCCTCGAGGCTTTTCGTCGGGCAGCATGTCGCCATGTCGTAATTGAGGATCGAGCAAAGATAGTGGAGCTTTCTCCGCTTCTCGATGTAAGGGATGAGTTTTTGATAGCTAGGGGTCATAACGTTCCTTTCGTTTTGCCCCGCTATTCTAGCACGGGAACGAAAAAAAGAAGGAAGGCGTTACCTTCCTTTGACGGCCCCGAAGATCTTGAGGGCGGTATAGACGAAGATCTTGATATCGAACCAGAGGGACATGCGCACGACGTATTCGTGATCCCATTTGGCCTTGAGGGCTGGATCGTGCATACGGCTCATGCGCGTCTGGGCATAGCCGCTTAATCCGGGTTTTACCGCGAAGGCGCTCGGGGAATAGGAATCGCGCAACCGCACGAGCTCTTCCTCGTTTTTCGCGGCGCCGGGCCGGGGCCCGATGAAAGCCATTTGGCCGATGAGAATATTCAAAAGTTGCGGGGTCTCGTCGAGAGAAGAAGCGCGCAAGAACCGCCCGAACTTCGTCTCCATGGACGAACGATACCCCTCTTTCATGTCGGAAGGGGCGAGGTTGGGATTCGCGTCCGTGCGCATGGAACGGAACTTAATCATCTTGAACACCTTTTTGTTCTTCCCGAGGCGTTCCTGGACGAAAAAGGGATGGCCTTTCGTCGCGATCGCGTTGATGGGAATGATCCACCACCAAAGGAGGACGAGGCAGAGGACAATGCTCACGATCGACCCGAGAATGCCGATGAGGCGTTTGAAGGGGAGATAGATTTTTTGGCTGGTTCGCATGGGGGTACGAGTCCAAGAAGGATTATCCGACAACTCCCGAGAAGAACAAAGAAAAATAAAGTTAATCTTAGTTTATAAATGAAAAGAAGCATTCTATAATCCTTTCCGTTATGAACGTCATCGGTACCATTGTCCTTTCCATCGCGATCGTCTTCCTCGGCACGACCTTGGGGAGCGCATCCGTGTTCTTCTTCAAAAAGAAGCCCGGCGATCGTTTTCAGGCGATTGCCATGGGACTCGCAAGCGGGGTCATGCTCGCCGCCGCCTTTTTCGGCCTTCTCAATCCCTCGATCGAGGAATCCAAGGCGATTCTCGATCCATCCCTTTCCTGGCTTCCCCCCATCGGTGGTCTCGCTCTCGGAGCTTTGCTTCTCTATCTCATCGACAAGGTCGTGCCACATCTTCACGTGGGTGCCTCGACGCCGGAAGGCCCTTCCGCCCCGCGTCTGAAAGAAGAACTCAAGTTCTTTCTCGCTGTCGCGATTCACAACCTCCCCGAAGGACTCGTCACGGGATTCTCTTGCGGGCTTGCCTTGTCTGCATACCAAGCCGGAAATCTAGAAGGGGCACTTGCCTTCGCGACCTCTGCTCTTGTCCTTTCCATCGGCATCGCCATCCAAGACCTCCCGGAAGGAATGGCGATTTCCGTTCCTCTTTATATTGATGGGATGTCGCGCGGCAAAGCCTTTGGCTATGGCGTCCTCAGCGGCGCGGTCGAGCCGATTGCCGCGGTGCTCGGGATGTTCCTCTCGGCCTTCCTCTCATCCGCGATGCCATGGTTTCTCTCTTTCGGCGCCGGGGCCATGCTCTATGTCATCATTGAGGACCTCGTTCCCCAGGTTTCAAAGAAAGGCGTCGAGCATTTCGGGCTTGCCGCTTTCATGGTCGGGTTCGGCTTCATGATGCTCATGGAATTGCTCCTCTGAATCGGAAACTCCCGTTTTTTTGAAGTTGCGGGCGAGGGGTTCTCTCGCCCGTTTTTCGTCTCTCAACAGGAAGTGGATTGAGCTTATTTTGCCAAACGATGTAAGCCCTTTCGGTTTTGAAAAACGCGATAAAAAACGATAAATCAGTAACAAAATATGCTTGTGTTCTTGCAATAAATAATTTTAGGAAACCGGGGAAATTGACGGAAACCGAGGGCGCGGGCACATAATGAACCCGTCGATTAAGAACATCAAAGGAGATCGTCTATGCGAAAGAAGAAATTTCTTTATTTCGCGGCCGGCTTCGGTGCCGTCGCCACGCTCGGACTAAGCATCCTGGGCGTGAAAGCGGCCTTGCCAGCGACCGCGACAGAGTGCGAGCACGTCGGCAATCATTACGCTGCCGTCGCCCCCACGCAACTCCATGCGGGTAACCAGGAATTCTGGGCCTGCTGCAACTGCCACGAGCAATTCACTGCTGAACCCGCGTCCGGGACTTGGACCGACAAAGGGGCTTATGCCGGTGAGACGTTGGAATCCACCCACCCCGCTTATCTCGCCCCTGCAGCCGCGGACGCCGTCGTTGGCAGAAAGATCTACACCTACGATACCGAATCCGACGGCAGGACCCCGAACTTCCATAACGCGTGGTCTGGGGGCGGAACCACCTGGCTCGAGGAATTCCATGGCGAATACGGCGTTCGCAAGACCGCAGCCGGCGTCACGAACGAACTCCGCTTCGACATTGGGAACGAACAGCTCGACTTCTCGTCCGTCAAGATCCGCGTCTACTTCGAATCCGACGTTTCTTCCGTCAAGATCTGGAACAACTGGGTCGGCGTCGCCGGCACCGAGTCCGGAACGGACGCCGTCCCAACCAATACCTGGACGACCCTCACAATCTCCCGCTCGAAGATTTTCTCCGATCACACCAACTACTCGAATTGCGGCGGACGCTTCGACACCGAGGAGAACTTCCTCGCCGACGTCTTTGGCGGCATCGGTTACGCCAACCAGCAAGCTTTCTATTTCCATCTCTACGAAGGCCCCGGCACCGCCAATCTCATCAAACCGGCCGTCTATGTCTCTTGGATTTCGGTTGTCATGACTGAAGGCGAGGGCGACACGGTCCTCATGAATTACGACACCAATGGCCATGGCGATGGCACGCAGCTCGCGCCGAACTTCCATAGCGGCGGCTCGACGTATTTCGAAGAGTTCAAAGGCGAGGTTGGCGTCTTCCGCACCAATAACGCTTCCAACACGTTCAAGATTGGCCTCGGGTCCCACCGCATCGACTTCGATTACATCACGATCCGCATCTACTTCGAGGTTTCTGGAATCTCCGACAATCTCATCCGCCTCTATTCGCAAAACGTCCCCATCGCGGAAGGCTACGGCTCTGCCGATACTCCGGGGTGCATCTACGCGAACTCTTGGGCGACTCTCAAGATCAGCAAGGATAAGCTCATGAGCTCCGGTGGCCTCTGGGCAATCACCGGCGGCGCCGTTGACACCGACGAGAATTTCTATGAGGCTGCCTTCGGTCAGAAGGGCTGGTACAACCAAGACATCGTCCAGCTCCACATCTATGGTGGTGTCTACGGTGGCGATGGTCTCAAAGATGCCAACGTCTACGTCTCTTGGGTCGCCGCTGGCGTGAACGCTTCCGCGGAATAAAACCCTCGATCAAACGAAAAATGCCATCGGGAAATCCCGACGGCATTTTTGCTGTTCGGGAAAAAGAAGGGGGACGTGCAGGAATATTCCTACTGCACCTATAACGAGATGAGCACGCTCCGGAACTTACCAAAATTCATCCGCAACCCCCATGGCCTTGTCGACACACGGAGACCTTCTGTGTGATTCCTCCCCTAAGGCGGGGTTCATCGCCCGAGGATTGACGTACCTACTCGAATGCCTGGGACATTCTCATCGCGATGATGAACATCCCCGAATTCGCGAACCGCGCGATGGTGCTGCCGAACGGGGAAATGTCCTTAAGCAACATCAAAAAAACTTGTTGGAGAAGTTATGAAAAATACGGGAAAACGGATACCGTTCTCGCTTCCTTTTGTTATTTGCCCCCTTTTTCAAGCACATAGGCATCAAAGGAATGGTGGGTGATTCTTTTGCTTTGCGACGTCAGGATCTTGTAATGCTCATGTCGGACCGAAGATTGAAATCATAAACTTTGAAAACGAGAAACTCTTTTCAGGTCCAAGGGGTCGCATGTTGCAAAAACGTTCAGTTTCCAAGACTTCCTTTTTGGGGAAGGGACAATAGACGGCTTTCCATTCGGGCTTTTCAAGGCCGAAGTATTTCATAAGTGGTTAATCAATCGGCTCGGTTTTCGTGGCAACGAAAAGAACCACCATGCTTATTATAAAATCGAAGCAAGAAGGGTCCCCTTCGTTGTGAAAGGGTCATGTTCGTGATAGGATACAAAAGACGTTAGGGGTTGCCCTTTTAGGGCATAGGGGATTGGCGTTTCGCCGAGTCGAGCAAAAGAAAATGAGCGTTACCTCCACCATTCCTAATGAACTCCCATCTTATTCCATTTTGATGGCGGTATATGCACGTTCCAATCCGCATGAGCTGCAGGCCGCGGTCGATTCTTTGCTTGCCCAGACGCACCCCTTTTCCCAAATGGTCTTGGTGCTTGATGGCCCTGTTCCGGATCCCGTGGAAGAAATGATTTCTTCCTTTTCGGCAACTCTTGGCGACCGTCTCACCATCGTGCGTCTCTTGGAGAATTCTGGCCTTGGCATCGCTCTTCAAAAAGGACTCGAAGCCTGCAATCACGAATATGTTTTGCGCGCCGACAGCGATGATTTATCGCGACCGGAACGGGCGGAACGTTCCTTAGCCTTCCTTCTTGAACATGATTTGGATCTTATGTCGACGGATGTCGACCTGTTTGATCAAGATCCAAACGCACCCGTCGGCCAACGCGTCGTTCCCCATGGTTGCGAGGCCGTCAAAGCGTTCGCGAAACGCCGTTCCCCGGTCAACCATCCGTCCGCCCTATTCAAAAAATCGAGCGTTCTCGCGGTCGGGGGTTATGAACCCTTCCTTCTTTTCGAGGATTATTATCTCTGGATTCGCTTGCTTCAAGGCGGAAAGAGAATCGACAATCTTAAGCTGCCCCTTGTTCAAATGCGCGTCAATTCAGCGACCATTTACCGGCGAAACGGGAAGGTGGCCAGGCAATCGCGGAAAAAACTGATCCGTTACATGAAGGAGACGAAGTTCAACACGGTCCTTGATCGAACCTTCATGCGGATGTCCCATTTCGTCGTCACGGTGCTTCCCGCTTCCTGGCGAAAGAAACTTTACCTTTTGGTTTGGGGAGGCAATAGCGAGTGGCCGTCCGTGAGGAAGTGACGTACGTGATCGCGAGCTGCGATCTGTTTTCGGATCTTTGGGGAAATCACCTGCGGTTTTTACGTGCGAACTTCCCTCAAGTGCAGCGCGCCCTCATCGTCACGGACACGAACCAGAAAAACCAATCCTTTGACGGCGTGACCATTCTGGAATGCGGCAAGGACGTCTCTTATTCGGAGCGGCTTGCAAAAGCGATGGCCGCGATCGAGACCGAATTCGTTTTTCTCACGCTGGACGACTATTTCATTAAAGCCCCCGTTTCGTTTGACCTTCTTGAAAACGATCTCGCTTTTCTTAAGGGAAACGGGGATTATTTGCGGATTTTTTTGCGGCCAAAACCAAGACGGAAAGACCGATATGGGGCATATTATTCCCTTGATTTGAACCGGAATTACGCCGTGAATCTCTACCCTGGAATTTGGAGAAAGAGCGTCCTGCTTTCCGTGTGTGAAGGCACTCCTCGCACGCCTTGGGAATTGGAGGTTTCCCTCAACCGTCGTTTCCAAAAGAATGGTTTTGTAGGTTATGCAAGCAAAGGGAACGAATTCCCCATCATGGACATGGTTCGCAAAGGGAAGTATTTGCGGAAACCTTATCGTTGGCTCGAAAAACAAGGATTGCTTCCAAAAGACAATCAACGTCCCAAGCAAACCATCCGCTACGAGTTCATTTTGGGATGTCGGACGCTTTTAGCCCGAATCATTCCTCAAAAACTGCTCACTTGGCTCAAGAAGGCATTCCATTACAAAGCCTATTCCGATTATCGGGAGGAAGAAGCGTGAAAATCCTTCTTATCGCCGCCCAACCCTACCGGCCTTCCGGGAACGCCCGTTCCGTCGCGACCTATTTCTCGGCCTTTGAACCGAATGAAATCGTTCAGGTTTTTTCGGATGCTAGAGTTCCGTTGAAAGGTTTTGCTTCCTCGTATTTTCAGATTACGGATAAACGGCTGTTGAAACGTCGTTTCAAAAAACAAAAAGACGTGATTTTTTCACGCCAGGACCTTTCTGAAACCGAGGGAAAGGACAACGTCAATCGGCGGCCCCCTTTTAAAAGAAGAGGGGGATTCTATCGATTGCTCCGCGGAGCAATTTGGAAAAAGAAGTTCTGGGATACGGAAGCGTTGGAAACGTTTGTTGATGATTTTGGCCCCGATCTCGTTTACGTTTGCTGGGGTCCCGATTTTTGGCAAATGGACATGGCAATCCATTTCGCTTCGAAAAGGAAACTTCCCGTTGTGGTTTCCATCATGGATGATTGCTTTGCCCATTTCGGTGGGAAGGGGCTATTCACCAGGAAATACGAACGACGGTTCCGCGAAACGTTCGGCAAATTACTTTCCTTAAATCCGAAAGGAATCTTTATCTCGGAAAAAATCCGGGAAAAATACCGATTAGAATTTAATCTCCAAGGCATTGCCATCCCTGTCGCGAGTTCGAGGTCTCTAGGTTCTCCGGAAGTCACTCGTTTTTGCCAAGAGCCATTCGTCTATTTCGGCACGCTTGAATCCGGGCGCGGGGAAACGCTTTTCGCTTTTTCGCAAGCTTTGGAAAAGGCGGGGAAAAAAGAGAAGGTCATCGTTTATTCAAAGGATTATGCTGAGTTTGAAAAGCGCTATGAAGGCCCCAACATCACGTGGCTCCCGCCCGTGCCCTATGATCAGCTGCCTGTGCTGGAAGAAGAAGCGGGTGCTCTCATTTCTTGCGAAGGCTTCTCCAAAAAGAACATCGATGCTGTCCGGTATTCTTTGTCTACCAAAATCGGGGATTGCTTGCGCTCGGGGAAAGTCTTGCTTTCCATTGGGCCAATCGGCGCTGGAAGCGTTGACTTCTTGAGGGAAAAGGAAGCCGCGCTATGCTGCACTTCTCTTGGTGAAATGGACCAATTCGTCGAGTACATCTATTCGAAAACGGAAGAAGAATTGCTTAATCTTGTGAAAAAAGAGCTTGAGATCGGGGAAGAATTCGACCTCGAGAGCAACGCGAAAAAGTGCAAAGAATATCTTGTAAACCTTATCGAGAGGCATTAAAGAAACATAGCCAAATAATGGGGGATGGAAAATTTCTTGTCTGCGACCCCAACATTGCCTGCAATGAGCTTTACTCCAAAGGGAGGCTCAAATTCTTCTAGGAACGAATCGAGAGATTTCGTTGGCGAGTTACCGGCCTTGACTTCCACGGGAATCACCGAGCCGTCCTTTTCGATGACGAATTCGATCTCGGAATTGGTGCTTGGTTTGTAGTAGTGGAGCGAATATCCCTTGCTTGTTAGGGTTTGAGCGATGAGATTCTCATAGATGCCGCCCTTGGCAAAACCTTTGAGCGTTCCGTTCAGCAAGGCTTGTTTAGCGAAAAAGCCATATCGAGCCATAAGTAGACCGGTGTCGGAAAGATAAAGCTTGAACTCGTTCCCTTTCTCATAGGCGTTGAGAGGTATTGCTGGAAGGGAAACGTTGTGGCAAGGGTTAACGAGATTAGAATCCGATAGCCATTGAATGCTGGCCTCGAATTTTCTTCCCGACCCGCCCTTTTCGACAAGGGAATAAATGAATTTGGTGTTCTCTTTGGCGAGTTGTCCAGGAATGCTATCGTAACAAGCGCGGACTTTTGCCTTTTCGACGCCTTTCGCGTGCTGAGCGATGTCGTCAATATAAGAAGAAAGAATTTTATTTTGGATCTCTTGAACCCTTCCAAAGTCCTTGTTTGCGACGAAATCAGCAACGACTTCAGGCATGCCTCCAACCACGATGTATTCGCGGACAAGATCTTCGAACTTGTTGTTGATCTCAAAAGGCGCTTTCTCTCGATTAAGGTAGAATCCTTTTAGGTATTGGATGACCTGATCTTCGTAACCATATGCCCAAAGGAATTCTTCGAAATCCATCGGGTACATCACGATTGGTTTTTCATAACCTACGGGAATCGAAGGTACGGGTCGGATGTCTTTGTCCCCATCCTGGCCATAAGAAAGACCAAGAAGCGAGCCGGAAGCGATGACATCACATCGTTTGTCTTGGGCTAGAAACTTCAAAGCGGTCCTTGCCTCCGGACATCTTTGAATCTCGTCAAGAAAAAGCAAGGTTTTTCCCGGAACAATTCTGAAGCCTGGGATATTGGCGCTAAGTCTTTTATAGATTTCTTCCGCTGAGATATCACCCGCGAAAACCGGCATTAAACTTTTCTGTTCGAGAAAATTAATCTCGAAAAAATTTTCGTATTCCTTTTTTCCAAATTCACGGACGATGTAGGTTTTCCCAACCTGTCTCGCTCCCTTCAAAAGAAGGCATTCCCGGCGTTTGCCGTTTTTCCAACTTAATAAGGACTCATAAATCTTTCTTTTCAGCATGGTATCTCCCTCTTAGATTTTGCCTACTATTCTAGCCTCTTTCAATACAAATGCATATTTTTGGATAGTGCAAACTCATGAAAATGCATATTTTTGGATAGTGCAAACCAATGAAAATGCATATTTTTGGCTATTTGAAAATTCGAAAAATGCATATTTTTGAGAGTTACACTAAGTATGTGTGTGCACTGGTAACCTAAATGTAGACACTTGCAAAACCCCGAGGAGACACCGTGCCGTTGATGCGGAGCCTCATGGGGGTACAATCAACCTGCAGGAGGTCAAAGATATGTATTACGCCGCCGAACAAAGGGCGGGCATCGGAAGGCGGGTGTTCGCACACGAGATCACAAAAGAGGCGGCAGCCAGGGAGTATTCCGTTTCGATACAAAGTATCGTCAACTACGTCAAGGGGTACATGAGGCAGGCCGGCATCAAGCCCATCCCGGAGGCGGGCTCCCCGCCGAGCGAGGACTCCCCCGACTACCCGGAGATGACCAAGGACCAGCTCATCGCCGAGATCATGAGGAAGGACATCGAGGTAGCCCGCGCAAAAAAAGGTATGCCGTGAAAGGGGGTGGAAGGACGAAGGAATTCATTTCCATAAAAGAGCCGAGTACCAAATAGCCATGGAGCTGTCGGCGAAGTGGCCCGTGAAGGCGCTCTGCCGCGCGATGTCGATATCCAGGTCGGGGTTCTACAAATGGAAGGCCCGCCTCTCGAAACCGTGCCCGAGGGTGAAGAAGAGGATGGGCGACATCGTGCCGTTCGAGAAATACCACTCCAAATACCCGAGCCACGGATACCGGTGGCTCAACGCCAAGATAAGGCTTGACACGGGCCTCGCCATGTCCGACCAATACGCCCACAGGTGCTGCAGGTTCGCCGGGATGAAATCCAAATCCAAGCACTATGCCTACAAGGCATCGGGCGAAGAGAGGCGGACGTTTCCGAACCTGGTCATGGCATCGATTAAGGTCGATAGCCCGATGCAGGTGGTCGCCTCCGACATGACGGCCTTCTGGGCGGGCGGGACGTATTGGGAGCTGGCCCTCTACATGGATCTGTGGAACAACGAGATCGTCGGGTACGGCCTCTCGTGCAGGAGGGGGGGCAGGAACGCCTATTTCGACGGCCTTAAGATGGTCGCCGAGAAGAAAAAAGGAATGGATGGGCTTGAGTTGATCTTGCACACCGACCAAGGCTCCGTCTATTCCTCGAAGAGCTTCAACGAGCTGCTTCCCCAATATCGTATCACACATTCCATGTCGCGCGCAGGGACCCCGACCGACAACGGGGCCATGGAAGCCATAAACGGATGGGCCAAGGTCGAGATGTTCGTGGGCTTCGACGTGCCCCATTGCCAGGACGTGCCCTCCTTTGTCGAGTCCTACATCAGGTTCTTCAACGAAGAACGGCCTTCCGGCGCATTGGGCTATCTCACCCCGAAAGCCTACAGGGAATTGAGCGAGGCAGGCAAAACGGTCCCGAAGAAGCCGAGCCGAATCAGATACGAGAAGAAACGGGCAAAGATCCGGGAAGCGAAAGAAGTTAAAAACGAAAATCAGCAAGAGGTGTCTACAAAACGTTGACTACCGCAAAACCACAAGCAGAAGCCCTGTTGATGAAGTCAAAGGGATGTTCTTAATCTTGCAAGATTTTTTCTACGGTTTTTGCGTATGAATCTTTGGTAAGATAATGGACAGTTTCCGAGACTTGTTGTTTGTCCCATGCCAAAGAAGCGGCTTCCATGGTGGCTGCCTTTAAGCTTTCGAGATCTCCTTGCGGAACGATGAATCCGTTTTCTCTCACCCGAATCATCTCGAACGCCCCGCCGGTCTGGAAGGTGACGACGGGCGTTCCGCAGGCAATGGCTTCGGTGTTGATCATCGAAAAAGTATCGGAAAGCGTCGGATTGATTAGCAAAGACATGGAGGCATAATAACGGGCCAATTGATTCTTGTTCTTCGTGGAAGGGAAATGGATGGCCTCGGCAGGGAGGTTCACGCCTTCGGGGAAGTCCCCGACAAAGAGAACTCGTTTTCCTTTCTTTAGGAGAAAATCGGCGAGGGAGAGGGCGTAATCGATGCCCTTGCTCTTTGACCAAACCCCGCAGCAAAACCCGATGGCCTTATTCTCTTCGAACCCTTCGATTGGCTTCACGTTTGGGTGAAAGATTTGGTCGTCGAAAGGCATGCCAAGAACATGGATTTCGCACCCATGGGTCGCCCCTTTTGATGAAAGGGCCTCAAGAGCCCACTTGGAATTTGAGAGGAAAGTAGGCTTTGCTTCTTCGATCAAACTTCTCTTAAGCTGGTAGTGCATCCCGCTTTTCTGTTTCCACAACGTGCGGGGATACCAAAGAGGATTCGGGCACTTTTCGCATCGGCGATCGATCTCTGGACAATCAAGGTAATTGCCGCAGCGCCCAGTCGCCCACCAATTGTCATGGACCAAAAGGTACAAAGGAATGGAATGGGCAATCGCATATCGGAATATTCTTTCCGTGTCGATCCACATGCCATGCATGTTGCCAAGAATGAGGGCGTCCGGAGAAAAGGTGTCGATTGCTTTGAGGGCTCTTTTCGTCCCCGAGGCGTTTGTCCAGCCATCGTTATCAAGGAAACGCCCCCCGAATTTCGCAAACGGGGTTTCCAAGGCGTTGCGGGCGGAGACGTGGGCGCAAGGAAGCGGTCCGGATGGCTTATCAGCCGTGACAAGAAGAAGAGAATGGCCGAGACGGGCGAGCGCGTCGCCAAGATCGATCGCGATTTGCCCTGTCGATCCATTCAAGACGCAGTTCAGGATGCAGATTTTCATTTTTGTTCGCCCTCCCTTTCGACGCCTGATTCATTCCCCTTCTTGCCTTTGAACAGCATCGTCTTCCATCCTTTTGGGAGATTCAGCAAGGAAAGCGGCAAGTAAACGAGAACCACGCTGAATCCGATGACAAGCAGGCGCGGCAAGGTATCCAAAGGCAGAAGGAAGTGCATTGTGAGCCCGATTCCCAAAGCGATGACAATGGCGGGAAGGGCCTTCGGGAAGACCGCCCCGAAAAAGGAAAGGGGCGAGACTTTGAGAACGCGCTTGTAGAGGATGTTTTCCGCGACGATGCCCAAAAGCCGTATCGCGCAAATCGAAATGCACATGCCAAGAGCCCCGAAGAAATAGGAAAGCACGAACCCGGCAACGACGTTCAGCAAAGCTCTGGACAAGGAAAAGACGGCCAAGGTTTTGACGCCCTCTTTTTTGGTGAGCATCGCGGTCCAGAAAATCGATTCGGGGACGAAAAACAACTGATAGGAGCTCACAAGGAGAATCAGGATGTAAACCGTTTGGCGGTTATACTCGGTTTTCCGCAACCACAACGTCACGAATTCTTCTCCGCACGAAGCAAAGCCGACGAGAATGAGCCCGATGAAGAACAGCTGGATTTTCCCGATTTTGATCGCGAGTTCTTGCAGTTTCTTCGGGGATTCCCCGCCCAGCTCGTTGATGCGAGCAATCGACGGGATGAAGAAGCCCGAGAGAATCGCGCCGAAGGTATAGATGTAACCCTCGATTTGCGAGGCGACGCCGAACATGCCTGCCTCCGCGGAATTGGAGACGATGCCGAGTATCGTCGGGGAGATCGTGAAAACGAAACGCGAGCCGATCGAGACGAGGAAGGAAAAGATGGAAAAGGAGAAAATCGGTTTGAGAAAAGACCAATCCATTTTCTCTTTGAGCGAAAGGCGAATCGGGGTTTTCTTGCGGACGAAAACGATGTGGAGGATGACGGTGATCGTGCCGCAAATGGCGTGCGATCCAACGACCCCATAGATGCCAAACCCAAGGAGAAGGGCGCCCGCGGACAAGGCGGTGGTGAGCAACTTTTCCCCGATGGTCACCGCCTTTATGAAGGCGAATTCCTCGTAAGATTCCAAAACCCCCTTGAAGATGGTCGAGGGAAAGGAAACGAGGCTGAAGAGAGCGACAATTAAAAACACGCCCTTAAGGCTAGCGATCTCTTCGGGACTGAGCCCTTGATAGATGAATTCAATCGTGAAGAAGAGGGTCAAGAAGATCGCCGCGAGGATTGCGTCGAGGATTAAATACGTTTTCAACACTACCCCGCAATAACGGTTCGCGGATTCTTGATCATGGGTTGCCCTGTATTTCGCGAGGTAAGCGTTCGTCGTGGTGCTTAAACCAAAATCGAGCAGGAAGAGATTGATCACGGACATCGCGACCGTGTAAACGCCATAAGAAGAATCCCCCACGACTTCGAGGATCCAAGGGGTGAAGAAAAGACCGTAAAGGATGTTGATGGCAAAACCAACGTACCCGAGAACGGCGCCGAGCTTGATGTTCTTACGGCTCTTGGCCTCGGTGTTCGTCTCTGGGGTATGGATTTCCTTTTTATTCTCCACGTTCCCCGTCCTCGTAATGCTTGATGGTCTTCGCCGGGACTCCCCCAATCAAGGTGTCCGGCTCAAAG
The DNA here is from genome assembly GCA_016296285.1 of Bacilli bacterium. GTDB lineage: Bacteria > Bacillota_I > Bacilli_A > RFN20 > CAG-826 > Alloenteromonas. The sequence goes on along the minus strand of JAEDJP010000020.1, from coordinate 3,989 downwards.
TTTTTGTTCCCGATGACAACCGCGCCGGCAGCAACGACGCATCCGTCTGGGATTTCCGCCCCATGGGCGAGCAGGGCTCTTTGGCAAATCCAGCATCCGTCGCCGATCTTGATGTTCTCGATGAGGCCTTGTCCGGCCCGTCTTTCATGGGTGCCTACTTCATGCCCGCCGGTTGCGAGCGTCACCTCGGGGGCGACGTCGCAGCGATCGCCGATTTCGACGATGCCGTTCCCCGTTGCTTTGAAATGCGCCCCGATCCAGCAATCCTTGCCGGTCTTGAGGGTCGCGGTCAAGAAGATGGGCCCCACGATCTTCGTGCCTTCGCCGATGTCGTGGCCGATGGAATTCAAAAGTTTGCGCTTTTTCTCGAAGCGGTCGGTCCCGGCGAGTTTGCCGTTGATGAGGCGATAGCATCGTTTCTTCCGAAAATGGAGGGCAACGCGATGGCAGAAGGCAGTGAGGCTTGGCATAAATGGATGGTTAAAGGAATAATGCACCGCCAATCGCCTTTCTTCAAGCGCGCGTGATATGATAGTGGAGTGAAAATTGTCTTCGTTTCGAATTTTTTGAATCATCACCAGCTTCCTTTTTGCCTTGCCTTGATGCGCCTAACCAACGGGGAGTTCACGTTTGTCGCGACGGAAAGAATCCCGGAAGAGAGAATCAAGCTCGGCTACGCGGACATGAACGAGCAGTTTCCTTTCGTCCTTCGGGAATATGAAGATGGGGGAAAAGAGAAAGCAAAGAAGGCGATGCTTGACGCGGATGTTTGCCTTGTTGGCAGTTGCTCCTTCGAACACCACCGCTGGCTTAGGACGGCCCGCAAAACCTATTTCATGGAAACCGAGAGGTTTTTCAAAGGGACGATTTCGCCCCTTGTCCGTTTCTTGAAAAAGATCCGTTATTTCTCGAGGCATTCCCTTTATCGCAAGAACTACCTTCTCTGCATGAGCGCCTACACCTATCCGGACATGTTATCTTTCGGGGCATTCCGGAATCGCGCCTTCCGGTTCGGTTATTTCCCTCCCATGGAAAAGATCGAGGACATCCCATCGTTTTTGCAAAAGAAGGACAGTAAATCCATTCTTTGGGCCGGCAGGTTTTTGAGTTGGAAACATCCGGAATTCATGGTAGAACTCGCCAAGGAAATCCGCGAAAAGAACCTCCCCTATCATATCGAGATGGTTGGCGATGGCCCCGAAAGGGAACGAATTCAAAAACAAGTGGAAGAAGAGGGCCTGCAAGACATCGTTTCCCTCCCTGGCAGCCTCCCTGCCCCGATGGTTCGGGAGAAGATGAAGTCCGCGAAATATTTTTGCTTCACGAGCGATAGCAACGAAGGATGGGGCGCCGTGTGCAACGAGGCCATGAACGCAGGCTGCATCGTTATCGCGAACCGCAGCATCGGCTCCGTTCCATACTTGATCGAAGACGGGAAAAACGGCTTCGTTTACGAGGATTCTTTCCCTTCTTTCTTGGCAACATTCACCCGCGCGACTCAAGCGCATAACGCCAGTCAAATCGCTGAGAAAGCCTATCAAACCATCGTGGATGAGTGGAATGCCGATGTTGCGGCGGAACGCTTCTTGGCCCTCGCGGAAAGCATCGTGAAAAAGAAGGCGCTCCCTGTATTCGTCAACGGGCCCGTCTCAAAGGAAACGAATCCTAAACATTGAAAATCGTCCAAGGCAATTCCCGAGCCAAGATCTCGGATTTTTCGAATGTCGCGAATCTCGGGTTCTTATCGCCTTTCAGAAGCGCCAACGGGATGATGATGAGGAACTCGGAAATGGGAGAATTCAGATGCCCGCCTTCGAAGAACATGGAAAATTCCACGCCGATAAGCGCGCCAAGGCAAAGGAATTGCATCAAGGAAAGGCTTCTTCCCGTGCACCTCGCGGATCGATACGCCCGGAAAGAAGCGACGCCGAAGATGAGATAGCCGCAGATTCCAAAAGCACTGAGGACATCGAGATGGACGTTATGGAGCTGCGAGACCCCCAGCCCCTCGGTCGCGTCAAAGTAGGACCCGAGGCAAGGGCTCGCGTCGAAAAGTTTCAAAGCGCGAATCCAGATGTCGACGCGATTGAGAATGGATTTTCCGCTACTGCCGGAAGAGACGGCAATGCCGTCGACGAAGAAATTCGGGAATTGGATCCACACGAGGAAGTAATAGCAAACGACCAGCAAAAGCGGGGAGAACACAAAAGCGAGGAACAAGAGTTTCGTGCCCGTTTTCCCGCGGACGGAATTCCGGACGAGAAAGAGCACCACGGCTCCGAGAAGGACAAGGATCCCGGCGAAGAGGAAGTTGCGAGAACGAGTGAGATAAAGCAAAAGGTAAGCCGCGACCGTCGATAGCAACGCCCCGATCTTGATGATTTTCGCCTTGGATTCCGCAACCAGGAAGAAGAGCCCGATGATCGTGTAGAAGAGCGAGAGCCCAAGGCCATTCGCGTTCGGGAAATTGAGAACCAAGGATTTCGTGGCCCCGTTCCCGACGAACGTGGTTCCAATCCGGAAGAGGAAGACGACGAGGAAGACGGCGATGGCAAGCAATGATCCATACCCATAGGCCAGGCCTTCCCTTCGCGTGAGCTTGAGCGAGCGAGCCAGCACGAGGAAGCAAATCCCGTCCACGAAAAAGACGACTTTGCGAAGATACGTGAGCGTCAGCTCTCTCGAACCGATCCAAGCGGAAAGAAAGGCGAAAAGCGCGGAAAGGAGGACGATGACCACGTCTGCCATATCCTGGCCGCCAAAGCCTTTGCGAAAAGAGCGGATCCAATGGACGAGAAGCGCGATCGGCCCGACGACCAAAATTACCCAAAGGGCGATGGAAAAGAGGGAAGAGAGGCGAATCGCGGTGAAGCAAAGGGAACATGCCGTGAGAAAAATCGCGGCAGGCATCGCCCAAGTCGCGAGGAATCGCCAGACGGTGCGGATATCAATGGTCCTTTTTGCCGTGTCCATCCTCAGAACCTCGGGGCGAGATACCCTGATATCCCGCTGTTGCCCCAATAATCGATGTCGAATCCCATATTCTTCGGGTTCACGTTTTGGGCCGCGATGCGAGTGAAAAGGTCCTCTTCGGTTCGCGATGCGCGTTCGAGATCCGTGAAATAGGCGTTCCGGGCTTCTTTCACGGTCTCGCCGAATTCAAGGTAGGCATACGCTTCGTTTTGCAGGGAGGTGCTCGCGTTCACGTGGACCGTGTCCAACGTGATTTCGGTGGTTTCCGCCTTGGCGACCAAGCCACAAGGGAGGGCGTTTTGGGGCAATTCGGTCCAAGACGTGTAGACGCAAGTGGAACGAATCGAGATGGATGCCTCGCTCGTTTTGCCGAAGCCCCCCGCGATGGACCACGTGGTTTCGCTTGAGGAGGATTTCGCGATGCGCAGGTATTTCTCGTGGAGGTAGCAGTTCTCGACCCGGACGTTTCCGCGCGCCATCCCGGCGATGCAACCGAAGGAAATATCGGATTGTCCTAGGCCGGATTGGGTGATGAAGTTGCCGAGGGACCGAGCCATATCAAAGATGGAATCGTCGCCCGCGATGCCCGCCAAACCGCCGACGAGGAAGTTTCCGGAGGCGTTCACCTGGAAGATGTTGTTGCTCTCGGAATTCTTGATTTGGCCGTAATTCTCCGCGGCGATGCCGCCCGCCACGATGGCGGGTCCCGTGATGACGAGACGGTTCGGGCAATAGGTCGTGCAGGAGGTGATGAAACCCTTGTTGATCGTCGCCATGCCCCCGAAATGGGTCGTTGTCGCCGGCAGTTCGCCATATCCGTTCCCATACGCGACCCGGACGCGGATGATGGTCCCCTCGTTGACCCCGAACACGCTTTGCCACGGGGAAGAAGGGTCGATGTTCATGCCGTAAATGGCTTTTCCGTTGCCTTCCAGGACGCCCGTGAAAGGATTCTCCTCGGTCCCGATGGGGGTGAAGGGCTTCGTGATGTAGATCTCGTTGGCCAAACGATACGA
>JAEDJP010000019.1 GCA_016296285.1 Bacilli bacterium | reverse complement strand
ATGCGGGGGAGCCGGGAACAACGCCGTTAACCGGATGATTGATGACCGGATCGACAATGTCGAATTCTATGTTTTCAACACGGACAAGCAAGCTCTCGCGACGTCCAAGGCGGCCAACCGAATCGTTTTGGGCGAAAAAGTTACCGATGGTTTAGGGGCCGGCGGCGATCCTTCCGTCGGGAAAGCCGCGGCGGAACAATCAGAAGATACGATTCGTTCGATTGTCCGCGGAGCCAATATGGTTTTTATCGCGGCTGGCATGGGCGGAGGAACTGGCACGGGCGCCTCTCCTGTTGTTGCCCGAATCGCGAAGGAAGAGGGAGCCTTGACAATTGGTATTGTCACGCGGCCTTTCACGTTCGAAGGAAAAACGAGAATCGCCAATTCCGTCGCGGGATTGAGCGAACTGAAGGATGCCGTGGATTCGATCATCATCGTTTCCAACGACAAACTTCTGATGGCTTCCGGCAATCTCCCTATTTCCCAGGCGTTTTCCGAAAGCGACAGGGTCCTTGCCCAATCCGTCAAAACTGTCGTTGAGCTTATTTTGCTTCCTGCGGTCATCAACCTGGATTTCGCGGACGTCAAGTCCGTTCTCAAAGATTCGGGCATCGCTTTGATTGGCTTTGGCGAAGGCCATGGCGAACACAAGGCGGAAGAAGCCGCGGAAAACGCGATTAATAGCCCTCTTCTCGAAGCCTCCATCTCTGGCGCCCGCAGCGCCATTTGCGCCGTCACCTGCGGTTCGGACGTTTCGCTTTACGAAGCGCAGGAATGCGTCCAAAGAATCATTGAGCAAGCCGGCACCAACGTCGATATCAAATTCGGCGTTTCGATTAATCCTCAGCTTGGAGACGGCATTTTGGCCTCCGTTATCGCAAGCGATTTCACCGAAGAATACGATTTCACGTCCATTCCGACTTTCCAAGCTCCCAGCTCTCGCACGATGGTCGGTGTCGGCGTTGACAATATCAGGGAAGAGAAGATTCGGGAATCGGAAAGGGATGAAGAGAACAATCCGGGCGATGATTCCGCTCTCGCCACTTCCATTCTCCCCGACTTTTTGAAAAACGGATTGGAATAATTCGTTCCGAATTGCCATTTTCGCAAAAGGAACCTATTATTATCCCGGCGTGGAGGAAGACACGATCGACACCGCAACGACAGAGAGCCCTGCTGAAGCTGAGAAAGGGCGCGCACCGTCGACCATCACTTCGGAGCCTGTTTCCTGAAATAGAGTAGGGAAACCGTTAGCGGGCGTTATCCGCTCAGAGTGTCCTGCCTTTTCGGCAGGGAAGCAAGGTGGTACCGCGCGCCAGAGCGTCCTTGATGGTCTGGCGTTTTTCTTTGGAGGACCTATGAACTTAAAAGAAACATTGAAAATGCCCTCGACGGAATTCCCGATGCGGGCCGGCTTGTCTGAAAAAGAGCCGAAAATGGTAGAAAATTGGCAAAAGGGCAACCTTTACCAAAAGATGAATGACAACCGGATTAACGCTCCGGTTTTCATGCTTCACGATGGCCCTCCTTATGCCAATGGGGACATCCACTGCGGTCACGCGCTCAACCGTTGCTTGAAGGACTTTATTGTCCGTTTCAAAAACATGGACGGTTATCAAACACCCTTCGTTTTCGGTTGGGATACGCACGGGCTTCCCATCGAGACGCGCGTAACCAAGAGCGGCGTCAATCGAAAGACCACCCCCATTCCCGAGTTCCGTAAAATCTGCGAGGAATATGCCAAAAAGCAGGTTGAGCATCAGAAGGAACAAATTCTCCGCCTTGGTTGTTTGGGCGATTACGACAAGCCTTATCTCACGCTTCTCCCTGAATTCGAGGCCAGGCAAATCGATGTCTTTGCCGAGATGGCGCTCAAAGGGTTGATTTTCAAGGGCGTCAAACCTGTATATTGGTCCCCTTCGAGCGAATCCGCTCTGGCGGAAGCGGAAGTGGAATATCACGACGTCGGGGCGAAAACGATGTACGTCACGATGGATATCGTCGACGGGAAGGGCATTGTTCCTGCCGGGGCAAAATTTTTGATCTGGACAACCACGCCTTGGACGATTCCCGCGAACCAAGCCATTGCCGCCAATCCAAAATTTGAATACGGCTTATTCGAAACGGATAAGGGGCAAATCGTGTTCCTTTGCTCCCTTGCTGAAAAGCTGGGCGAGGAAGACGTCTTTGGCCATGCGAATCTTCTCAAGACGTTTAAGGGTCAAGAGATGGAAAACATCGTTTATTCCCATCCTTTATATGGCCGCCATTCTCCTTTGATCCTCGCGGATTACGTCACGGAAGAATCCGGGACGGGTCTTGTCCACATTGCCCCAGATCACGGCGTCGACGATTTCAATGCATCTCTGAAATACGGGATCAAGCCTTTCTGCCCTGTTGACGAGAAAGGCTTCATGCATCTTGAAGAAGGCGATCCGTGCAACGGGAAATTCTACGAAGAAGCCAATGACATCGTCATCGACGAGTTGGAGAAGAGCGGGCATCTTCTGAAAGAAATCGACATCGTTCATAGTTATCCTCATGATTGGAGGACCAAGAAACCGGTCATTTTCCGCGCGACCCCGCAATGGTTCTGCTCCATCGAGCCAATCCGCGAAAACCTTTTGGACGCGATTCACGATATCAAATGGTATCCCGCGTGGGGCGAAGCCAAGATGACGAACATGATTAAAGATCGTGCGGATTGGTGCATTTCTAGACAACGCGTTTGGGGCGTTCCTATTCCCATCATTTACAACGAGGATGGAACTCCGATTATCGAACGTCCCGTTTTCGACCACATTCGCGATTTGATTGCCGAGCGGGGTTCGAATGTCTGGTTTGAGCTTTCGGCAAAAGATTTGCTTCCTGACGGATATGCGAATCCCGCATCTCCAAACGGTGGTTTCCGGAAAGAAACGGACATTATGGACGTTTGGTTCGATTCGGGCTCGTCCTGGAATGGCGTGCTGGTCGAAAGAGGCCTCAAATACCCTGCCGACCTTTATTTGGAAGGCTCGGATCAATATCGGGGCTGGTTCAATAGTTCGCTCATCGTTTCGATGGCCGTGAATGGAGTCGCCCCCTTCAAAGCTTGCGCTACCCATGGCTGGGTCATGGACGAATCCTGGGCAAAAATGTCGAAATCGGCTGGAAACGGTATCGACCCGAACAAATTGGCCAACCAATACGGCGCCGATATTTTGAGGCTTTGGGCGGGAAGCGTTGATTATCACGCCGACGTGCGACTTGGGGAATCCATCATAAAGACCACCACGGACAATTACCGGAAAATCCGCAATACTTTCAAGTTCATGCTTGGGAACCTCGGGGATTACGATCCGGAAGGGTACCAAGGGGAATCGTCTTTGCTCGATCTTTTCGTTTTGGCAAAGCTAGAAGCGGTGAAAAACAAGGCCCTTGCCTGTTTTGAGAACTATGACTTCCCCGGGGTTACGAACGCGGTCATCACTTTCCTCTCGAGCGACATGTCCTCGTTCTACTTGGATTACGCCAAAGATATCCTCTATTGCGATCCAACGAATTCTTCGCGGAGAAAAGCAATCCAAAACGTCATCTATCAAGTTGCGCGCGACGTTTCGAGATTGCTTACGCCGATCATTCCTTTCACGATGGAAGAAGTGCATTCTTATTTGCCTGGCAACAAGAAGGAATTTGCTCAACTTGAAGACATGCCCAAAGAAAGCCATGCATATAGTCCGGTTATCCTCGATGATTACGCATCCTTCGTGCATTTGAGAGATATTGGGCTGAAAGCCTTGGAAGAAGGAAGGGCAAAGGGACTGTTCGGCTCGTCGACCGACGCCGCTCTCTCTTTGACGATAGCCGACGACAATCTCTTGGAAATCCTCCGCTCGAATTCCGATGAGATGCTTTCGAAATTCTTCATGGTTTCCAAGGTCCGTTTGGCAACAGGCGAATCGGATTCGGCTTCGGCTACCGTGGGTGAAGGAGAGCTTTGCCCTCGCTGCAGGCAAAAGGTCTCGGAGCTCGTCGAGCGTGAAGGCGAGCACCTTTGCTGTCGCTGCGCCAAGGCGCTGGAGGAAATGGGCGAATGAAACTGACCCGGCACCTAACGCTTGAAGGCTCCAAGCGCCTGATTTTGTTCGGGATTGGGGCGGTTTTGCTCGTTGGGATCGATCTGCTGACCAAATGGCTTGCGGAGCTGTTTTTAGTCGAGGGCCAGCTCAATGCGATTATTCCGAATTTCTTGTATTTTACAAAGTCCTACAACACCGCCGTCGCCTTTTCGCTGGGCTCAAGCCTGCCGATGCCGGTAGGCCGAGCCATCAACATCACGATTTCCGTTGTCATGAGTGTTGTTATCATTTGGTATTGGATATTGCATGACGATCGTTTCACCAATCTGCATCGATCCATCGCCATGCTTCTGGCCGCTGGTGCCGTGGGGAACCTTATTGATCGCGCCTTTTACTGGGAAGCGATCACCGGTTTTGACGGAGTTATCGATTTCATTCAGTTTTACCTCGGGGGAGGCCCGTCCGCGCCCACGAATTTCGTGAATCCCTTTGCGACGTTTAACTTGGCGGACTCTTACCTAACCATCGGGATGATCATGCTTATCGTCCTCATGGTTATCGACATGATCAAAGATTCGAAAAAAGGCGCCCTTTCCGAAGACCCGCGCTTAAAAAAAGCCCCGACACAAAGCAACGAGGAGAAGAATCAGGATGCCGATCAAAAAGATTGACGCGGCCCTGGAAGGGAAGAGGGCAGACGAAGCCCTCTTTGCCTTGGGCGTAGTTCCGAGCAGAAATAAGACCAAGCCGTTTTTCCAACAGGGAAAGGTTCTCTTGAACGGGAAGAAATGCAAACCGCACGATTGGTTGAAGGAAGGGGATCTTCTCGAATATCAAAACCCTGAAGCTCCCGAAATCGACGTGCCGGCACAAGATATCCCCCTTGATATCGTTTACGAAGATGACGACGTCATCGTCATCAACAAGCCGGCAGGCCTGGTCGTCCATCCGGGGAACGGGCACGAGGATCAAACGCTTGTAAACGCGCTTTTGTTTCACGATGATTCGCTTTCCGCCGGAGCAGACCCAAAAAGGCCTGGCATCGTTCATCGCATCGACAAGGACACCACCGGGCTTCTTGTGTGCGCCAAAAACGATGCGGCATTTGCTTTTTTAGGATCCCAATTGAGCGACCACACGATGCACCGCGAATATCTTGCGCTCGTTAAGGGGGTCATTCTCGAGGACGACGGGAAAATCGATGCCCCGATCGGGCGAAGCAAGAAGAACCCGACAAAGAATGCTGTCGATCTGAAGGTCGGGAAGGAATCCGTTACTTACTTCCACGTGATTAAAAGATTTCGAAAAGACGACGCGACCCTAATATCTTGCCGTTTGTTAACGGGAAGAACCCATCAAATTCGCGTGCATATGGAATATATCGGGCATCCCGTGATCGGGGATCCCCTCTACGGAGAAGGAAATCGAAAAATAGCGAAAGACGGCCAACTTCTTCACGCCTATCGCCTGACTTTTGTTCACCCGACCTCCAATAAAGAAGTTTCATTCGAGGCACCTTTGCCCCAACGCTTCAAAGAGATCCTCGATCGCTTATCCTAAAGAAGGCGTTTGTAATTTGCGAAATTTAACTTGGCGATTGACCGGAAGATTTCCAAGCCCTTTTCGTGCGTAAGACGCGTGGCAAAACGATCGACGATCGGACCTGCGCCCAAGGGAATCTCACGCCCGAGAGTTTCGGACATTTTCGCCATTTCGGACAAAAAGGCGTAACGGGCAATAACGGATGCCAAGGCGACGGATGGAAATTTGGATTCCCCTTTCGTTTCGAAATGTATATTGCGCACAACTTCAGGTTCACTGGAGAGGTAATGGAAATACAAATCTGGGGCGGCGAATTGGTCTTGGTACAATTTGGCCTCGGGAAATCTCCTCGCGAGATTTAAAAGGCATTGGTTGTGCATTTTCGCCTTGACGGAATTCATGTTGAGACCAGAAGAAATGACGTCGTTATATTTTGCGTTTCGTAAAACCAAGAGAGAGTGTGGGAACGACAAGGAAAGCCCAGGACCAATGCTGAGAATAACGTCGTCGCTCATTTTTTTCGAATCGGTGACTCCAAGCGAGTTGAGCTTATCCAGATCGGCCTCTGAAACGAATGCGGCACAAACGACGATCGGTCCGAAGAAATCCCCGGTTCCCACTTCGTCGCTTCCGATTTGGGGGAAGGATTGAATCAAATGGTTTTTCCTTTTTGGCCGAAGAGGAATCATTGGCTGCCTCGGCTGGTCTTTCGAAAAAATCGCGGCTTGACTCTCGGCGTCCTTTCCTTGGAAAACAACACGAATTTTTCCGTCCTTATCTATCTTTTTGTATATCGTGACGGTAAGCGATGGCCCCGAAGCGAAAAAGAGGATATGGGGGGTTGGGCAAGGCAACGAGAGATTGGAATAAAAAGCGGCGATATAGTCGGCTTCGCGTTGAGTTACGGATATCGAAACAGATTCCTGCATAAGAAAATGATACTTCATTTCCTTGGTTTGGGAAGATTGCATGTTGCGCTCGTGTGATTCTACCGAAAAATATATATAATTTCAGGGTTATGCAAAACTGTTTCGAAGTTCTCGAATGGACTCGCCTTCTCGACAAGATCGCGAAATATGCCCGCACCGAAATCGGCAAAGGCCTTTGCCTTGGGATCAAGCCGGTCGAGAAAGAACGTCTCCACGAAGAAATGGAATGCCTGACCGAAGCCGATTCCGCTTTTTGTCTCCTTGGGAGATTCCCGATTGATTCGTCCCCTTGTTTGGAAACCGTGCTGAGTCACGCGGAAAAAGGGGCCGCTCTTTCGGTGGAAGACCTCGAGAAAATCTGCCACGACATTAGCCTCATCGGCGAACTTCGGCGATTCTTCGGAAAAGCAAGCGAAGCCGTCTCGCTTCGCTCAAAGCTCGATCTGCTTGAGGATTGTTCCTTTTTGGAAGAAGAAATCCATCGAGTCATCGCACCCGATCTCTCGATATTTGATAACGCTTCCCCGAAGCTCAAGCAAATTCGCGTTGCTTTGACTCGGCTGGAAAAGCAAATTGACGCCACTCTTTTGGACGTGCTCAACCAAAATAAAGACTATCTCTCTGGGGATCGAGCGACTTTGAGAAACGGTCACTATGTCCTACCAGTTGCGAATGCCCACAAAAACAAAGTCCGCGGCATCGTTCAGGATATTTCGGGATCCGGAGGAACGACGTTCATCGAACCCGAGAGATTGGTTCAGCTCAATAACCAAATCACCATTTTGCGTAATGAAGAAAAAGAGGAGATTCATCGAATTCTTTTGGAACTCTCCCACAAAGTCGGCAGTTGCTCGCAATCCCTCAATGCGGCAAACAGGACAATTGGATATTTCGATTTTTTGCAAGCCAAAGTGCTTTTCGGCGAAGAAATCCACGGGCACATGGGCTCAATTTCCGAAGACCAAACGCTTTTCATTCCTTCCGCTAGGCACCCGCTGCTGGACCCTGAACGGTGTGTTGCGAACGACTTTAGAATCCTTCCGAATCAACGTGTGATCATCATATCGGGCCCTAACGCGGGCGGGAAAACCGTCGCTCTAAAAACGGTTGGATTGCTGGTTTTGATGTTCGAAGCGGCGCTCCCCCTGCCGTGTCTTAATGGTGCCATTATCCCATATTATCGGAACGTATATCTTGACATCGGCGATTCCCAATCGATCCAAGATAACTTGTCGACGTTTTCGGGGCACATGGCGAATATCGCGTCCATTTTGCGCCTCATTGGCGGAAAGGACTTGGTTTTGCTTGACGAGGTAGGGACTGGGACGAGCCCTCGAGAAGGGGAAGCTTTGGCAAAAGCCATCGTCAAATACTTGCTGAACAAACACTGCACTGCGATGGTGTCGAGCCATTTCGAAGCGTTAAAAGCTTTCGCCTTCGAGCATGACGACGTCGAGAATTCGTCTATGCTTTTCGATGAGGATGCCCTGCTTCCGACCTACAAAATCAAAATGGGGCTTCCCGGGGAATCCTATGGTTTGAAAGTGGCGAAGCGTTTTGGGCTTCCCGAGTCGGTGGTACGCGACGCGGAAGAGGATTTCGAAAACTCCACGGACCTGAACGTTTCCGAAGCGATAAAAAGACTCGGTCAAATCACGCGGGAATCGGAAGAGCTCAAGGCCAAGTTGCTAAAAGAAGAATCCCAAATTGAGATTGAGAAAAGGAACCTTTCGATTCGGGAACACAATTTGTCTCAAAAGGAAGAAAAATTGCTTTCCACCGTGAAAAGCGAGAAAGAGGCCCTGTTGGAAAAAACCAGGGCAAAAATCAATGAAATAATGGCGGAACTCGCCTCGCCAGAGGTCAAACTTCACCAAGCAATCGCCGCCAAAAGGCGCCTTGATTCCCTTGAGGAAAAGGAACGTGAAGAATCGTTTGATACCGAGGTTCGCGTAGGCGATTATGTCCGCATCCCCTCTCTTGATCTCGTCGGCAAGGTTTCGAGAATACAAGGAAAGAAAGTTTTCCTGACGACTCGCGATGGCATGAGCTGGGAGACGACAAAGGATAAAGTTGTTTCTTCCCGCGAACCGGAAGAGAAGAAGGTAAAAATGAAGGGAGCCGTTCTCGATGCTGTTGGCTCCGGGCCAAGCGTAGGTCTTGAGCTCAATATCATCGGCCTTCACGTCGACGAAGCCCTGCCAGAGATCGATCGCTATTTGGATCAATGCCGCAGAAAAGGATTTGAAAGGGTTCGCATCATCCATGGCTACGGCAGCGGTGCGCTTCGAAAAGCCACGCATGAATACCTGAAAAGCCACTCGTCGTTCGTCAAGAAATTCGAGTTGGGAGGCGAATTCGAGGGAGGATCGGGCGCGACTGTCGTCTATTTGAAAGCATGCTGAGCGAAAAACTGAAAAGCCTAATCGCGCTTCTCCCCGATCGCCCTGGCGTTTACCAAATGAAAAACGCCGAGGACGAAATCATTTACATCGGGAAAGCGAAAAACCTGAAAAAGAGAGTAAGCCAGTATTTTCTTCGGCCGCAATCCGGCAAGGTCGCGGCCATGGTGAGCCACGTTGACCATTTCGATTTCATCATTGTCTCAAACGAAAAAGAGGCATTTATTCTCGAAATGAACATGATTCAAACGCATTATCCGCGATACAACATCATGCTCATGGACGACTCTCATTATCCTTACATCGCCTTGAAACGTCATGGGGACGTTCTTCTGAAAATAGCACGCAGTTCCAAAGATCCGAAGTATTTCTATTTCGGCCCTTTTCCTTCCGCGTCGGCCTGCTACCAAACGATGGAATTGCTCAACAAGATCTACCCTACGAGAAAGTGCCGCACGATTCCAAGCAAGGCATGCCTCTATTATTCCATGGGGCAATGCCTCGGCCCTTGCATCCATGGGGTCAACGAGGAACAGAACAACGCTCTATACGGAGAAATCAAACGTTTTCTCGGCGGAGATACCGCTTCGGCGCGCAACTCTTTACGAAGCAAAATGGAAGAGGCGGCCTCGAAATTGGATTTCGAAACCGCGGCGGATTGCAAGAAGACGCTCGATGCAATCGATTACGTGACCGCGAAGCAAGCGGTGGAATTCACGGGCGATACCACGAGCCGCGACGTCGTTGCCTTTGCTTCGCGAGAAGGCTATCTCGGTTTCGCTATACTCACGTACCGAAGGGGGATGCTCCTCGGAAAGAACATCCACGTCGTTCCGGCTTTCGGCGATGTGCAAGAACAAGTTTGCGACCTGTGCTTGCAGTACTATGCCAATCACGAGGTCCCGAAAGAGATCGTCGGCCGCGTGGCTCCTTTGAAGGAAGAAATCGAATCCGTCTTCGAGGGCGTCGCCGTCGTCTATCCGAAAGAAGGTCGTTTGTCCGATGTGGTTTCGATGGCCGAATTAAACGCGAGGCAGGCTCTCGATTCCCATTTTATGACCGCTCGTTTGGATGATGACGCAGAGGAATTGCTCGATGCTTTGGGCTCCTTGCTTAAGGTGAAAACCCCTTATCGCATCGAGCTCTTCGACAATTCCCACTTGCAAGGATCCTCTCCCGTCGGGGCGATGGTTTGTTACATCAATGGCAAGCCCGCCAAGAAGATGTATAGGAAGTTTCATCTCGATTCCGAAGTGGCGGGCGACGATTACCATTCGATGGTAGAGGTCGTCGGGCGTCGATATTCCCGCTTGAAATCGGAAAACCAATCGCTGCCTGATTTGATTCTCACGGATGGCGGCGTTCCCCAGGTGCGGGCTACCAAGGAAGGCCTGAAAGCCGCGGATGCCGAATCGGTGCCCGTGTTTGGCTTGTACAAAAACGACAAGCATCAAACGGAAGGTTTGGTCGACGCCGGGGGACTCGTTTATCCAATCGATTCGAAATCACCCTTGTTTTTCCTTTTGATGAGAATGCAAGACGAAGTGCATCGCTTTGCGATTACGTTTCATCGGAAAGAACGGACTAAGGCGATGAAAAAGGATTTGCTCGACGGCATTTCGGGAATCGGCGAGAAGAGAAAAGAACTCATTCGGCGTCATTATTCATCGAGAGACGCGCTGTTTTCCGCGACGGTAGAAGAACTTGCTCAGATCCTGCCGTTTGATTCGGCGGAAGCCTTGTACAAAAAACTACACAGCAGCAACAAAAAGGCGTAACATTTCAAAGCGCGCCCGTAGCTCAGCCGGATAGAGCAACAGCCTTCTAAGCTGTGGGTCAGGCGTTCGAATCGCCTCGGGCGCACCACAAAAAAACTTGCATTTCGTGCAAGTTTTTTCTTTACGTTCAATCTACTTTTTCTCGCTTTCGGGAACCTTTTTTTCGTCGAGGTGATAGAATCTTGCCTCTTTTTCTTCGAAGCGATTGAGGATCAGGGCGGCAGATTTCTCGGCCAATTCGGTTGAAGTGCTTTCCTTGACGGTCTCGGCATCGATGACCCCGACAATGTCGACATAGACGGACGTTGCTTTAAGCGGCCAACGCTTCATAACGGCGTACGTATTTTGAATCGCTGCAATGACGATGGGGCAGTTGGCGTTCTTTGCGAGGTTGAACGTCCCGGAATGGAACGGAAGAAGCAGCGGGTTCGGGAACGTTTTGTTGCGGGTTCCTTCCGGGGCAACGCAGATCGAATTCTCACCGGACTTAATGTACTCGGACGCCTTGTTGATGATCTCGGTCCCGTTAACGAGATCGCCTTGGATGATCGAAAGATAGCCAGCTTTGCGAAGCCAGTTACCGGCGACCGGGATTTTGAAATTCGCTTCCTTCGAAATGAAGAGAACGCCATGATGGCGGAACGCCCAGATCAGGGCGAATTCATCAAATATCGAGAGATGGTTGTTGATCAACATGAAGGGCGTCTTCTTGGAAGGGACCTTCCCCATTCCGTTCGTGTGTAGGTGAATCCTCATGAAGATCATGCAAATGAAGGCCGTCTGCTCAATGATGAACTTGGCGAATTTGCTCGGTTTCTTAGGTTCTTTGTTGCCGAACATTGCACCCACAAGGAACAAAAGGAAAACGTACATCGCAAAGAGCCCCCAGAAGAAGGCGAAAGGGAGAACGATCCACGTCCAAAGATTAACGAGGCTTTCGTACCATTGGTAGGCCCAAAATAAAAGCCCCTGCAAGCCAAGGGCAAGTAAAAGCAAGACAAACGCGATAATCATATTGAAAAATATACCCGCATGCCTTGCCCTAAACAAGTGGGAACGTTTTGTTCATTATTGTGCAGATTCTTGGGATTCTTCCTAGGACATTTTCGAGATTGTTGTATAATCTTCGCGTGGTAGATTGGAAAAAACTATCTGACAACGGCGATTATCTTGAGATTATCTCCCACAAATCGGAAGCGGTCACCGCTCCCGAAGTTTTTTTCGTTATCTCGGCCTTTTTGTCCCTCAACCAAGGCCAAAAGGCGATGCAACTGCTTCTCGAAAAGAGGCAACTGCTTTGGGAATCAAACCCGTCGCTTTTGCTGAAAGCCAATTTCGAAACCCGTTTTGCCCTTCGTCAATTCGATGAGGCTTATGCCGATTTATCCTATTTCCAAAATCTTCCTTACGTTTCTCAGAAAATCGAGGAACAACTTCGGGATCTCCCCCACCGCATTCGCGTTGAGGAGATTGCTTCCGGCGGTCCAAAGCCAATCGACGAAGAAGAAATGCATGCCTTGCTTCGCGACGAAAGGGATCCTGCCGCTTTGCTGGCTTATCTCAATTCTCTCAAAAAACTCGATTTGGAGCCTTTCTTTGGCGACCTTCATTCTCTCTTGGAAGCCGAGGACGTTCACGATGACGTCAAGAGTTATGCTTTGATGTTGCTTAGCGCCCACCATGACGATACGACCGTTTCCTTCGAAAAAGGAGGAAAGAGGTTTACGCTGATCCCTCAAGAAGTTCGTATGCCTTACGGCTCTTCGGAGTATTTGAGAGTTCGTTCCCTCGTCCAGCAAGGAAACGAACCTTCCGTTTCCGAAGTCGCCGGCGAATTGCTCGATCAATACGTGTTGACGCGGTATCCCGATAGCTATGATTGCCCAGCCGAACTCGACCTAGATAATCAAGCCTTCCGTTATCTTGCCAAGCGTTATCTTTCCGTCAAACCCAACTCCGCACCGATGCCCGTGATTGAAAGGGCAGAAAAGATTGACGGGACCTTACGATCCGCCTCCGCGCTGGCGGCCTAAACGTTTTTGTTGGAACTTATCTATTGATAAGGTATATTAGTTTCGCATTTTTGATATCAAAGGAATTTTCAAATGAAACACACAATCAAAGAACTTGGCGATTGCCGCATCGAAATCACCGTCGAGGTCGACCCGACGGTTTGGGAATCCGCTCAGCAAAAGGCCTTGAACCGTGCCCTTTCGAACGTGCAGATCAAAGGTTTCCGCAAAGGGAAAGCCCCGAAAGCCCTCGCGATGGCGCAAGTCGATCCGTCCCGCGTTATGAACGCCGCTTTGGACGAGGTTCTCACTCCCGCTTATGCCAGCGTCCTGAATGAGGAGCACATTCAACCCTTCAACCGTCCGAGCGTGAACGTCACCAAAGTTACCGATAAAGAGCTCACCCTCGTTTTCACCGTCACGACCATGCCGAAGGTTACCCTTGGCGCCTATACGGGCATCGAGGAAAAGCGTCCTGTCGTTTCCGTCTCCGAGGAAGAGATCGCCGATTCTATTTCCCAGCGCCTTGCCGCTGCCGCCGAACTCTCTGTCGTTGAGCGCGAAGCGAAGGAAGGCGACACCGTCGTCCTCGATTTCAAAGGATACGTCAACGGCGAGGCCTTCGACGGAGGCGAAGCCGAGAATTACTCCCTCGAGCTCGGTTCCCACTCCTTCGTTCCCGGTTTTGAAGAAGCCCTTGTCGGCGTGAAAGCCGGCGAAGACAAAGAGGTCAACATCACCTTCCCGCAACAATATGTCGCCGAACTCGCGGGCAAAGAAGCCGTTTTCCACTGCCACATCCACGAGGTCAAGGAAAAATCAGTGCCTGCTCTCAGCGAAGAAGCCGTCGCCGATCTCGGAATTGAAGGCGTCAAGACCGTGGAAGAACTCAAGGAGCACGAGAAGAAGGCCATCCTCGAGAAGAAGACCAACTCCGCGAACGCTGCTTATTACGATGCCATTGTCGCCAAGATCGTCGCTGCCTCCAAAGTCGAGATCGCCTCGGAAATCATTGAGTCCGACGTTGCGGCCCGCGAAGAGCAAACCAAAAAGCAGATCGAATCCAATGGTTTGACCTTCAAACAATACCTTGAGATCACCGGCCAGACCGAGGAACAAATGAAAGAAAACCTCCGTAAAGGCAGCGAGGAGAACCTCAAGACGTTCCTCGTCCTCCAAGCCATCGCCGCGAAAGAGCACATGGTTGTCGACGATGCGGAACTCGATGTCGAACTCTCCAAGATGGCCGAGCAATACAAAATGAAGGTCGAGGATATCCGCAAAGCCCTTGGCAACAGCCTCGAGACGTTCCGCGAGAATCTCCAAAACCGCAAAATCCAAGAATTCCTTCTTGCTAACAACGGCGAGAACGTGAAGGCCGAACCTAAGCTCTCCTCCGAAAAAGCCGAAGAAGCCGAAGAGGAAAAACCTGCCGCGAAAAAGCCCGCTGCAAAGAAAACCACGGCCAAGAAGGCAACTGCCAAAAAAGCCGCTGAACCCAAAGCCGAATAACACGTCTCGCTCTTGAGGCGGAAAGGAGGCCATATGCCTGCATCTACAAAAAGCGAAACCTTACGCCTTCCCCTTCTTGTTACTCGTTCCCTCGTTGTTTTCCCAACCATCAGTGAGGAAATCGAGGCGTCCCGCGCAGCATCCATCAACGCCATCCGGAAATCGATGGCGGATTCGAACAACCTTTTGTTTTTGGTTTCCCAGAAGAACCCGGATATCGACGAGATTTCCGAGGATAATCTTTACACTTTTGGCACCTTGATTCGAATCGTTGATTGCGTCGAGGGCAAAGACTCCCTGAAGATTCGCGTCATCGGGAGCAAACGCGTCCGTTTTTCTTCGCTTTCGATTGAAAACGATTGCGTTTACGCGGAAGGCCAAATCGTTCAGACCTTTTCGGGAGACGCTGAAAAAAGCACCTCCCTCATCAATTCCATCATCGCCCTTGTCTCCGCGAACAAACTGCTTTCTTCCTCGATTTCCAGGAGCGCTTTGCAAATGCTTTCGAAGCGCCCTGGAAACGGGGATGAGTTCGCCGACACCTTGGCGACGGTCTTGCCGCTAAAGACTGCGGACCGCCAAGCGCTTCTCGAGGAAGTCGACGTCACCGCGCGACTCACTCGAATTCAAAATTATCTCGAATCGGAAAAGCAAAGCTCCGAAGTCGATCAAGCGATCGACCAAAAAGTCCGTGCCTCTTCCGAGAAAAGCCAAAGGGAATACATCCTTCGCGAAAAGATGAAGGCGATTCGTTCCGAACTCGGGGAAGATCCCGATTCCGAACAAAGCGTCGATTCCATTCGCAAAAAGCTCGAGGAAAACCCTTATCCCGAGAACGTCAAGCAGAAGGTCAAACACGAACTCAATCGGTATTCCATGATGCCGGAGTCTTCGCTGGAGTCTTCCCTCATCATGAGCTATATCGAGACGCTCATGGAAGTTCCTTGGTACCAAAAGACCGAGGACAACGAAGATCTCGCGAATGTCCGTAAGGTTCTTGACGAGGATCATTTCGGCCTCGAAAAGGTCAAGAAAAGAATCATTGAATACTTGGCGGTCAAGAAGATGACCGGCAATTTGAAAGCCCCGATTCTCTGCTTTTATGGACCCCCTGGCTGCGGCAAGACGTCCCTCGCGAAATCGATCGCCCGTGCCCTTGGCCGCAAATTCTTCAAGGCCGCTCTCGGCGGCATTTCGGACGAAGCGGAAATCCGCGGCCATCGCCGTACGTATGTCGGGGCCATGCCTGGCCGCATCATCCAGGGGATGACCAAGGCGGGAACCGTGAATCCCGTCTTCCTTCTTGACGAAATCGACAAGGTGGGAGGACAGAATTATCACGGCGACCCCTCGAGCGCCTTGCTCGAAGTCCTTGACCCTGAGCAGAACGTCGCGTTCAACGACAATTATCTCGAAGAGCCTTACGATCTTTCCAACGTTCTCTTCCTCTGCACGGCGAACTACCTCGAAAACGTTCCCGCTCCGCTTCGCGACCGCCTCGAACTCATCGAGGTTCCCTCTTACACGGAAATCGAGAAGCTCAAGATCGCCCAAGGCTTCCTTGTCAAAAAACAAAGCAAGCTTAACGGCCTTAAGGAAGGCGATATCGAATTCCCGGAAGAAGGAATCCGTTGCTTGATCGAGCATTATTCGATGGAAGCCGGCGTCCGACAGCTTGAACGCCTCATCGCTTCTTGCTGCCGAAAAGCGGTTGTCGAGCTGATTGATAATCCTTCCCTTTCCAAACCCATCGTCATGAACGTGGACAAAATCCACGAATACCTTGGCATCGAGCTGTTTGAAGGAAGCAAAAAAGAGAAGGAAGACCAAATCGGCGTCGTGACCGGGCTGGCCTATACGGAATTCGGTGGCGATATCCTTCCGATTGAAGTCACCTATTTCGCCGGAAAGGGAGGCTTGGTCCTCACGGGGAAACTCGGGGATGTCATGAAGGAAAGCGCCACGATTGCCGTCGACTACGTTCGCGCGAATGCCAACCGTTATGGCATCGATCCCAAAGTTTTTTCGGAAAACGATATTCATATCCACGTCCCCGAAGGCGCCGTTCCCAAGGATGGCCCAAGCGCGGGCGTCGCCATGACCACGGCGATCATCTCTTGCCTTGCCGGCCGCAAGGTAAAAGCGAATGTTGCCATGACTGGCGAAGTTACGCTTCGGGGCAAAGCCTTGCCCATCGGCGGTCTCCGGGAGAAATCCCTGGCCGCCCTGCGTTCCGGAATCAAGGAAATCGTCGTTCCCATCGATAACAAGAAGGATGTCTCCGAACTCCCGACCGAAGTGAAGGAGAATCTAAAGATCGATTTCATGACTTGCGTCGACGACGCGCTGAAAATCGCGCTTGTCGAGCCTTATGAATGAGTCGTTTAAGAAGGTGCGCTTCGTCGCAAGCGCACCTTCGGTTTCTTCTTTCTCCGGCGATTACAAACCGGGCGTTTTGATGGTCGGGCGTTCCAATGTCGGCAAATCGACCCTCATCAATGGGTTGCTTGGCCAAAAAGTGGCGTTTTCCTCAAAAAAAGCCGGGAAAACGAAAGCGCTCAATTTCTTTTTGGTCGATGATTCGTTTTACCTGATCGACAGCCCTGGCTATGGGTCGACGAATTTCGCGACGATGTCCACCGTCCAATTCTCGAGCTTGATGGAAGAAGCGTTGCCCTCGCGCCTTGTTCGCGCGATCTGCCTTCTTCTTGATTTGCGGAGGGAACCCGGAAAAGACGACATCGCCTTCATTCGCTTTTTGGAAACCTTCGGTAAGCCCATTGTCGTCGTTTTGACCAAAACGGACCAGATGAACCAAAGCGCCTTGGCGAAGGCGAGAACCATCGCAAAGGAGCTCGGGTTCGAGAAGGTTTTGCTAAGCGACGCAAAAGGGTCGACAAGAGAGAAGATCCGCCAAGCCATCTCAAGCGCTCTCCATTGAGCGCTTTTTCTTTAATTTTCCGTTTCGTTGCATATAATAGGGACGTTCCGATGAACTCGAGGGACCTGGAAACCATCCGTTTAGAGAGCGAAGGCAGGTGAAAGCTTCGCCGGAGAGGCCCGGGAAGTCGCGAGGGAGGAGGCCGTATCCCGCGATAAGGGAAAAGAGATGGCCTTTTTAGGTCAAGTTGGGTGGTACCGCGCGCCGCGCCCCAATGGGGCCGGCTTTTTTGTTTAGGAGGATTCCCATGCTGGAAAAACATTACGATCCGAAAATCGTCGAAGAAGGAAAATACGAGGGCTGGAAGAAGAAGGGTTACTTCACCGCCGGAGACAAGGCGAAACAGCCATTTTCTTTGGTCATACCCCCGCCCAACGTCACGGGGAAACTGCACCTCGGCCACGTCATGGATACGGTGCCCGACGACATCATTTGCCGCTACAAGCGCATGAAAGGATTCGACGTCCTTTGGGTGCCCGGGATGGATCACGCGGGAATCGCGACCCAAGCCAAAGTCGAGGAAAAGCTTCGGAAAGAAGGCGTTTCTCGCTATGATCTTGGGCGGGAAGCGTTCCTCGCCAAAGCCTGGGAATGGAAAGGCGAATATGCGAAAACCATTCATCAGCAATGGGCGAAAATCGGCCTTTCCGTCGATTATACCCGCGAAAGGTTCACGCTGGATGAGGGCCTATCGAACGCCGTCAAACACGTCTTCGTGAGCCTTTACAAGGAAGGGCTCATTTATCAAGGCGAGAAGATCATCAATTGGGACCCGGAACTTCGCACTGCGCTCAGCAACATCGAGGTCATTCATCAGGATGATGAAGGCGAATTCTTCTATTTCCGCTACCGGATCGAAGAAAGCGATGACTATATCGTGGTTGCTACCACTCGTCCGGAAACGATGTGGGGCGACACGGCCGTCTTCGTGAATCCCAAGGATCCGCGTTTTGCTCATTTGATCGGTAAACGTGTCATGAATCCTTGCAACGGCGAATACTTGCCCCTCTTGGGGGATTCCTATGTCGACATGAGTTTCGGCACGGGCGCCATGAAATGCACCCCGGCTCACGACCCCAACGACTTCTCGTTGGCGAAAAAGTACGGTTTCCCTTTCATCAAGGTGCTGGACGAAACCGCGCATTTGCTCCCCATTGCCGGCGAATTCGCAGGAATGGATCGCTATGAGGCCAGAAAAGCGTTGGTCG
>JAEDJP010000122.1 GCA_016296285.1 Bacilli bacterium | reverse complement strand
CGCGACCTCATCGACATCTACGGCGCCTCCATCGGCCTCAACATCGCCGTCCCCGCGGTCGAGAGCAGGCCCGAGGTGACCCGCCTCATCCGCGACCTCGGCCTCAAGAACGTCAATTTCTTCTCCGCCCCGAACGGGGAAGGCCTCCAAAGCGCGGTCTCGACGAAGCAAGATCTCGTCATCTGCGCCCCCAACAGCACGAATTTCGACGACATCCCGACCTCCCCGGATTACCTCCTCCGCTTCGACAAGGAGACGATGGATGGCATCCTCAAGGGCGAGAAAGCCGCCCTCGAGGCTTGCAGCGCCTACGTCGAGGACGGGGGCACCCTCGTCTACGTCGTCTTCACGATCTCGAAGAAGGAAGGCGAGCGGACCGTGCAGGAATTCCTCGTGAACCACCCCGAATTCGTCGTCGCCTCCGCCAAGCAGCATTTCCCCTTCGAGAAGGAATCCTGCCACGCCGGCGTCTACATCGCCGAGCTCAAGAAGGGCAAGGAGCCCATCGCCCTCGCCCCCACCCCCGCGGGAATCCGCGAGGGGGATGCCCGTGTCACGGGCGCCCAGATGAAAGGCGAATGAGGCCATGAAGAACCTCCTCGGGATCTCGTTAGAGGAACTCACGGGGGAATTCGTCGCCCTCGGCCAGACCCCTTACCGGGCTAAGCAACTCTATTCCTGGATCTACCAGAAAAACGTCCTCGATTTCGACGCGATGACCGACGTCTCGAAGGCCTTTCGCGCGACTTTGAAGGAATCCTATACCCTCGCCTTGCCCTCGGTTTACCGCGAGCAAACCGCGAGCGACGGCACGATCAAGCTCCTCCTCGAGATGGAGGACGGGGCCAAGGTCGAGACCGTCCTCATGCCCTACAATTACGGCAACGCCATCTGCGTCTCGAGCGAAGTCGGCTGCTCCATGGGCTGCGCCTTCTGCGCTTCCGGCCTCCACAAGAAGGAACGGAACCTGACCCCCGCCGAGATGATGGGCCAATTGCTCGTCATGAACGCGATCCTAGCCAAGCGCGGGGAACGCGTCACCCACATCGTCGTCATGGGGACGGGCGAGCCTTTCGACAATTACGACTTCGTCCTTTCCTTCCTCAAGGCCGCGAATTCCCCCTTCGGCCTTTCCATCGGCGCCCGCCACATCACCGTCTCCACCTGCGGCTTGCCCGAGGGGATCCGTCGCTACGGCAAGGAAGGGTTCCAATTCAACCTCGCGATCTCCCTCCACGCCCCGAGCCAGGAGAAGCGCGCCTCCATCATGCCGATCGCGCGGGCCTACGACATCGAGACCCTCTTCGCCGCGGTCAAGGATTACGAACAAAGCGCCGGCCGCCGCGTCACGTTCGAATACATCCTGCTTTCCGGCCTCAACGATTCCTTCGAGGACGCCGATGCCCTCGCCGCCCTCATCCACCGCTACGAGCTTTGCAGCTACGTGAACCTGATCCCCTATAACGAAGTGAAGGAAAAGCCCTTCCGCCGCACCCCCAAGGAGAAAATCAAGGCCTTCGCCGACCGCCTCATGAAGAAAGGCGTCCCGACCACCATCCGCAAGGAATTCGGCGGGGACATCGACGCCGCCTGCGGCCAGCTGCGCGCCAAGGTGCTCAAGGAGGAACGGCCATGAAACGTTACGAAGGAAGCTTTGCCTGCTTGACCGACCGCGGTCGCGTCCGCCTCACGAACGAAGACCAGGCCGCCGCCCTCACGAATGAGCGCGGGGACCTCCTCCTCGTCGTCTGCGACGGGATGGGGGGCAACAAGAAAGGGGGCTATGCCTCCAAGACCGCGATCGAGTCGCTCGTCGATTCCTTTTCGCGACGCTCCCGCATCCATTTCCCGGCCCATTTCCTGAACCAAGCCATCAAGAAGGCCAACCGCGCGATCTTCCTTGAGGGGGACGACGACCCCTCCTACCAAGGCATGGGCACGACCCTCGTCGCCGCCTTGCTCGTCAAGGGCAAGCTCACGGTCGCCAACATCGGGGATTCGCGCTGCTATCGCTATTCCCGCGCCCAAGGGCTGGAGCGCCTCACCCGCGACCAGACCTACGTCGACTTCCTCGTCCGCACCGGCAAGGTCGACAAGGAGAAGACCGCGGCCCATCCCGACCGCCACGTCCTCATGAACGCCCTCGGCATCTACCCGACCGCCTCGATGGACATCGAGACCCACGAATACCATGGCGAATCCCTTTTGCTTTGCAGCGACGGCCTTTACAACAACCTAAGCGACGCCGAGATCCGCGCGATCCTCCAGACCGACGACCGCCCGGACCAGAAAGCCCGTTCCCTCGTCATCGACGCGAACAACAACGGCGGCAGCGACAACATCGGGGTCGCCTATTGGGAGGCCTTCCATGATTAAGATCGGGGACAAGGTCGACGATCGCTTCCGCATCCTCTCCCGCGTCGCGACGGGCGGCATGGCGGACATCTACGAGGCCAACGACCTCATCATGAAGCGCGTCGTGTGCCTCAAGATCATGAAGGAAGCCTTGCTCCGCGATCCCCGCAACGTCGAGCGGTTCGCGAACGAAACCGCGGTCGCGGCCTCTTTCGCCCACCCGAACATCGTCCGCGTCTACGGGCGCGGGTTCGTCGAGGGCCGCCCCTACATGGCGACCGAGTTCGTCAAGGGCCAGACCCTTCGCGACAAGCTCAATTTCGCGGTCACGCTGTCCCTAAGCGATGCCTGCGAAGTCATGCTCCAGCTCACGAGCGCCATCGGCTACATCCACAACCACGGCCTCGTCCACCGCGACATCAAGCCGGACAACCTCTTTTACCTAAGCGACGGCACCGTCAAGGTGAGCGACTTCGGCATCTCGATCCCCATCGGCACCTTGCCCGCGGGGGACGCCATCCAAGGCACGATCTATTACTGCGCCCCCGAAGTGCTCCTCGGCAAGCCTGCGGAGATCAGCAACGACATCTACTCGATGGGCGTCGTCTTCTTCGAGTTGCTTACCGGCACCGTCCCCTTCGACGGGGCCACGCCCGACGAAGTCGCGATGAAGCAGCTCAAGACCCGCTTCCCCGAGGCCTCGAAATCGATCCCCTCCCTCCCCCATTCCGTCGACAAGCTCATCGCGACCGCGTGCCGCAAGCACCCGAGCGAGCGCTTCATCACCGCGGACGAATTCCGCGAGGCGATCCTCGAGACGATGAAGGATCGCGACAATTTCAAGGAAAGGAAAGGGTTTTTCTCCAAACTCTTCGGGTTCAAGTGATGGCTCTTGTCTCCCCTAGCATCCTTAGCGTCCCGCCGCAAAAGCGGGTGGAAGAGGCCCGCCGCCTCCTTTCCCTCGGCGCCGATTTTCTCCATCTCGACGTGATGGACGGGCGTTTCGTCCCCGCGGTTTCCTTGCCTTTCGACGAGGCGTTGCCCCTTTTGAAGCTCGCCGGGAACAAAGCCGACGTCCACCTCATGGTCGAGAACCCCCGTCCCCTCATCGAGGCGTACGTTAGGGATGGGGCCCCCATGATCACCTTCCACCTCGAGGCCTGCTCGAAAGAGGAATCACTTTCTTTGCTTTCGTCTCTCCGCGCCTCTAAAGTAAAGGCGGGGATTTCCCTCCGCCCCGGCACGGAACTCGATGCCTTGCTCCCGCTG
>JAEDJP010000121.1 GCA_016296285.1 Bacilli bacterium | reverse complement strand
AAATCAACTCGCTGTTGAAAGTTTTTTGCGTGGATGGTTTGCTATATTAATCGATTTTTGACCATCGGCAACAAATAGGCAACAAAAAAGATTCGATGTCATCGTATGTTTTTGATTTGCGCATGGTTTCAGGCAACAAAAACGGTCAAAAAACCGACTTCGAAGGCCCTTGCTTAACACCTGCAAACCTGCGTCAGGAAGTCGGGACGAAACCGGCGGAAAATCCCCCGGGGATAAAATCGATGGGAAAGCAAGCGATATCCCTAGTTTTTCCTGCGTGCGCGAAATAAAATGTCGATATGAGCGAACTTTCCGTCCAACATCTTTCGAAAATTTACCATCCCGGCAAGCAAAACGAGGTCCGAGCCCTCGATGACGTGTCCTTTTCCCTCGAAGAAGGGACGTTCGCGGTCATCCTCGGTCCTTCGGGCGCGGGGAAAAGCACCCTTTTGAACATCCTGGGCGGGATGGACAACCCCTCAAGCGGCACCTATGCCCTCAACGGCAAGGAAGTCGCGAATCTGAAGCCAAGGCAACTCGGCGAATTCCGCCGCACGGAAATCGGGTTCATCTTCCAGTTCTACAACCTCATGCCAAATCTCACTGCCCTCGAGAACGTCGAGCTCGCCGAGGCGGTCGCGAAGAATCCCCTCAAGAGCAAAGAGGTTCTCGATAGCGTGGGCCTTGGCGACCGCAAGAAGAATTTCCCTTCTGAGCTTAGCGGCGGCGAGCAGCAAAGGGTCGCGATCGCTCGCGCCCTCGTCAAGAACCCGAGCCTCCTTCTTTGCGATGAGCCGACGGGTGCCCTTGACTCCAAGACCGGGGCGGAAGTCCTCCGTCTTCTTTTCGACGTCAGCAAAAAGCAGCGCAAAACCGTCCTCATCGTCACCCATAACGCCAAGATCGCCGATTGTGCGGAGGTTGTCCTCCGCATCAAAGACGGCAAGCTCGATTCGATCGTCCATAACGAGCATCCCGTGCCTCCCGAGGAGATCGTCTGGTAATGAAGAAAAGCGCTCGCGGGCTCCTGTTCAAGATGGGGCTCCGCTCCGTCAAAAACAATTTCCTCCAATTCCTTTCGATCATCGCGATCGGGGGGATCGCGATCACCCTTTTCGTCGGCCTTCTCGCGAACGCGGAATCGTTCGAATCCCGGGTGACTTCCACGTATACGAACGGCAACCTCCCTTCCCTTTGGGTCACGACGAACGACCACGACGACGAAGACACGGAGATCCTGCAAGAATTTCTCGAGGAAGGGGACGCGATGGAAGGGCGTTTCTATTGCTCCGTCGAGCTCGAAAAGGACGATATGTACGCCTGCGTCACCCCGAAAATCCCGACGATCTCCTGCCCCTTTGGCAAGAAATTCGATTCCCAAGCGACGGATTTCCTCCTTCTCGATGACGACCTCAAGCAAAATCCAGGGGAGAATTATCCCCATCGTTACGTCGTCGGGAGCAAGGTCTCCTTCACAATCAAACTCGCTTCTCTCGACACGAGTTCCTCTTCTGCTCTTGAGCCCTATGTCCTCGCGGGAGGCAAGAACGTCCTCGCGGAAGGGTCGATCAGCCTCACTTCTCGCGTCACGGGGTTCATGAACCATCCCGAGAATATCACGAAAAGCGCCTATAACCCGGGCGTCTTCCTCTGGTCCGAGTCTTCCTTCCGCAAAGCATTCGACGAGATGCTTGCGGCCAATTACGCGCCGATGGCCCATAACCTCGTCTACGGGTTCATGCGTTCCTCCCTTGGCTTTAATCCCCCTTCTTACGATACCTGGGTCACCCCAAACCAGTACCTCATCTCCTTGAAGGATCCTTCGCGCGCGAATGCCCTTTCCGCCCAGATTCGAAACCGATTCGAGGAGAAAACCTATAACAACCTCTACGCGGTCGCGGAACGCACCGACATGCCTTTCTACGTCGCGCTTGACGCCGACCTCACCCAGGCAAAGCAATTCACGTTCTTCTTCCCTCTCGTCTTCTTCATCGTCGCCGTCCTCGTCATCTTGACGACGATCTCCCAGCTCATCATCAAGGAACGCACCCAGATCGGCACGTTGAAGGCCATGGGCCTGCGAAAAAGCGAGATCTATGGCCATTATCTAGGAATCACGTGGTTCTTGACGGGTCTAGGTACCTTGATCGGCGAAATCCTCGGGCCACGCATCCTCCCCGGGATCATGGCCCATAAATACATCCTCCTTTACACCTTGCCCCCAAGAACGTTGGTATTCCCTCTTCTGCCAGGCATCTTAAGCGCCATCGCCTTCCTCGCGGTTGCGAGCTTCGTGACGATCGCGGTATGTCATAAGGAGATGCGCCTCAAGCCCGCGGAATCGATGCGCCCGGAAGCCCCGTCGACCAAACTCAAGCCAAAAGAAGCAAAACATAAAGAGGGCGTCTATTCGCTTTCCATCAAGATGGCTCTTCGCAACATCCGCGTGAACCCAAAGAAAACGGCGATGGTCATCGTCGGGGTCATGGGCTGCACCGCGCTTCTTGTCGCGGGGTTCGGGATCGAGGACACCCTTTTCTACGACATCGACCACGACATGTCGCGCTACCACAAGGAAGACATATCCCTCAGTTTCGAAAAACCCCAGACGGAGACCGAAATCGTTTCCTATCTCGAGCCGATCGAAGGCATCAAGGAGATGGAACCCTTCCAGCAAGGGGCGGCCACGTTCTTTGTCGAAGATGGGCCGCAGCTCCAGAAACCGATTTACGTCTTCTCGCGCCTCGACCCGATGTGGGACCTCGAATTTGGAAAAGATGAAATCGCGATCTCGACGAAATGTGCGGAACGAATCGGAGCAAGTGTCGGCGATATCCTTCAATTCCGCATGAACGGGGTCCGTTATTCCGCGCCGATCGGCCTTGTTTATGACGCTTTCTTCTATAACGGCATCGCCGCCCACGCACAAGCCGATTTCTTCTCGGATATCGCGGATTTCCGTTATAACGGGGCTTTTGTGAACGTCGAGGAGGGCTACGATGCCGCGGAGGTCGATCGGAGCCTCGAGCGCCTTTCCTTCATCAGCGCATCCCAAAGAGCGGAAGAATGGGAAGCAAAGCTCAACGAAATCCTCAGCAGCATCCTGACGATGACCGATGCGATGAAAGCGTTCGCGATCCTTCTCGCGGTCGTCGTCCTTTATAACCTCGCGCTTCTAAACTTCTCCGAGCGAACGAGAGATATCGCAACCTTGAAAGTCCTTGGCTTCCGTCAACGGGAAATCACGTTATCCTTGCTGACGGAGACGCTCCTTCTCACCCTTGCCGGGGTTTTGGTAGGTTTAAGTCTCGGATTCCCCTTCCTCTTAGGCGTTCTGGGAACGAATCAGGTCGAACTCATCTATTACATCTATCACATGGACTTCTCTTCGTTCGCCCTCGGCTTTGCCTTAACCTTCGTCGTCGCGGTCATCGTGAACCTCTTCCTTTCCTTGAAAATACGGAGGGTCAAGATGGTCGAGTCCCTCAAGAGCGTCGAATGAGGGGGCGGTTATCCAAATCCTTTGGATTTCATGCTAAACTTTTCCCGTTATCCAACATGAATTTCCGTGCCTGCTTCGCGAAATATGGTTACTTGCTTGCCCTCGTTCCCTTGGCGGCCGCTTTTGGGGTGCTCGCGGCT
>JAEDJP010000120.1 GCA_016296285.1 Bacilli bacterium | reverse complement strand
CTTGGCGCTCGCCTTGTCCCTTACCCTTTCCCTCGCTTTGTCGAAAGAAACCGTGTCCCTCGGTTCCTTCGCGGATTTCTTCGCGCGCTATAACGCCGCGGGCAACACCTTCGCGGGTTTCTTTTCGGAAACCGGCGTCTATGGAGGCGTCCTCGGTTTCGTTTTGGCGGGTTTGGTCGCCCAATACCTTGGGACGGGCTGGCTCATCACCCTCTTCGCCTTTCTTTTCCTCATCGCCCTCGTGGTGATGTTCTTCCCCCATATCGTCATGGTCTTCCGGGCCGTCCGTTCCCGTCGCGCGATTCTCCGCTCCAAGCGGAAACGGATCGAGGAAGAAGAGCGGGCGCAACGCGAATCCCTCGAGCACGAAATCAACGACTATGGGTCCCCTGACCTCGAGAAAAGCGAATCCGCCCCCATGCCCCACGAGATTCCGGTCCCCGTTTTCCATTACGAACGGCCCGCGGAAGAAGATCCCGACGAGGAGGAATCCTATGCCCCCGAGCCGTCGCGGGTCACGCGCGAGACGCGACGCTTCGTCCGGGCCTCGAACGCCTTCTATTCGGCTCAAGCGAGGGGCGAAGGCGCGGAAACCGCGCCGAAAGCCACCCCTTCCTCGAGCGCCCCTGGCCTTCCCAAAGACCTCCCGACCCCGATGCCCGGCCCCTTTTCGGACGCTCCGGTCCGCCATGTCGGCCTGCAGCCCGCTTACCTTGTCGGGCCCGGCGGGACCGGCCTCGACACCGGGCCTGGCCTAAGTCCTTTGTTCCCGATGGCCTCCGAGGAGCCAAAAGAAGAACCAGAACCTCAAGAAGCCCCGACCACGTCCCAAGAAAGCCCCGTCCCCTCGCCCGTTATTTCCGTTCCTTCCCCCGCGAAGGAGGAAGAAGAGGCCCCGCTTGATTTCACCCCGGATCTCGAGGCCGCTTTGCGCATGCCGGCCCCCGGCCTGCCGGAAGAGCCGCCCACGATCGAGGCCGTGACCCCTCCCGAAACGGAAGCCGCGGAAGAACCCGCCTTGGCGGAACCCGAACCGGCCCCCGCCCCCGATCCAAAACCCATTCCGATGCCCACCCCGAAACCCGCGCCCCGACCGGCGCCGGCGCAAGCTCCTGCCCAAGAGGAAATCCCCGAGGAAGAAGTCCCCGCGGAAAAGGACGAGCCCGCGATCCTAGAACCTCTCCCGGAATACGTGCTGCCGAGCCTCGGCGTCATCGATCCCCCGAGCGAGGAAAACGAGAAGACCCTCGCCGACATGGAGGAGGATTCCCAGCGCGTCATCGCGGATATCGACCGTTTCTTCGAGGAATTCGGCATTCGCGCGAAAGTCGTTAACCACACGATCGGGCCTTCCATCACGACCTATGAGGTGCGTCCGGAACCCGGCGTCCCCGTCTCGACGATCCGCAGCGCCCAAGTCGACCTCGACGTCGCCCTCGAAGGCATCCACAGCCGCTTCATGGAACGCGTCCCCGGCAC
The DNA here is from genome assembly GCA_016296285.1 of Bacilli bacterium. GTDB lineage: Bacteria > Bacillota_I > Bacilli_A > RFN20 > CAG-826 > Alloenteromonas. Next base: position 2,166 of record JAEDJP010000120.1, on the reverse strand, counting down.
GAGGAACTGCGCTCTTGAGATCCAGAACAAGATCCGCCGGCCGGTTTCGTTCTACGAGACGATCGTCGCCCTCAAGGATGCGCCGCTCCAAATCCCCTTCGGCATCGACATCAAGGGCAATCTCATCCAATCGAGCCTCCGCAAATTCGTCCACATGCTCGTCTGCGGCATGACGGGGTCGGGCAAATCCGTCTTCATGCACAGCGTCATCTGCTCGATTCTCATGCGCCAAACCCCGGATCAAGTCCGCTTCCTTTTGATCGACCCCAAACGCGTCGAAATGAGGAAATACGCGAACATCCCGCATCTTCTTTGCCCCATCGTGACGGACGCGAAAGAGGCGGTCGAGGCCTTGAAACGGCTCGTCGACGAGATGGAACACCGTTACGACGTCTTCTATGAAGCCTGCGTCCGCGACATCGAGAGCTACAACTCGAGTTACGCCCCGGCCCACCATTTGCCGCCCATGCCGTTCATCGTGACGGTCGTCGACGAATACGCGGACCTCGTCACGGTCGCCAAGGACGCCTCCGTCTCCATCGCCCGCCTGGCCGCCAAAGCAAGAAGCGCCGGCATCCACCTCATCATCGCGACCCAGCGCCCGAGCGTCGAGGTCATCGACGGCACGATCAAATCCAATTTCTCGACCCGCGTCGCCTTGCACGTCAAGAAGGCCGCGGACTCCATGACGATACTCGGGAAAGGCGGGGCGGAAGCCTTGCTCGGATATGGCGACATGCTCGTCGACTGCGGGGAAGTCTCCACCTACGACATGATCCGTTGCCAGGGCTGCTATCTCAAGGACGAGGAAATCGACCGCATCTGCGCGGACGCCGCGTCCAAGAGGAAACAATCCTTCAACGGGCGTTTCCTGTCCCTCGAGCCCGTCAAGGAAGAAGCCCCGGAGAAGAAGGAAATCTCCGCCGCGGAGGCCCGCCAAGCGGCCAAGGCGGAATCCGACGACTCCATCTACGAGCAAATCAAGATCGGGGTCATGTCGCGCGATTACGTTTCCATCAATTACGTGCAGCACACCTTCGGTGTCGGCTTCGGCCGGGCCTCGGAAATGTTCCGCCGCCTCCGCCAAGACGGGATCGTCTCCTCCGACCCCGTGACCAACAGCGCCAAGGGCAGCAAGGTCCTGAAGCGCTTGACCGCGGATTCCGCCGCGCCCGAAAGCGAAGGGGGAGACGTGCTTCAAGTCGGGGACATCGAAGGCCCCGGCGAATACTGATCATCTGAGGTTTAGACATGAAAGACACCTACCTTCAAGCGAAACTCATCGCGAAAGACCGCATCCGCGTCGGGATTTTCTCGAGCGCCCCATGGTCCAAGCTCGATGCTTCCTTGCTCGTCGACGGGAAGAACCTGATTCCCCTCGCCGCCTCGAAAACCTCCACGCTCGGCCCTTGGTCCGTCGTCGATTATCTTTTGCCTTCCCCCTTGCCGCTTGGCCATCATTACCATCTCCTGACCCCCCAATTCGGCCAGATTCCCCTCGACATGGAAGAAGTCCCTTCCTTCCCGGGCTTCGACGAGGAATTCGCTTACGAAGGCGACGACCTCGGCGCCACCTATTCCCCCGAGGGCACCACGTTCAAGCTCTGGGCCCCGGTCGCGAGTTCCGTCGCCCTCAAATACCGCCCCCTCAAGAAAGGGGGGAAGTGGCGCATCGAGACGATGGAACGCAAAGAAAAAGGCGTCTTCGAAACGCGGGTCGAAGGCAATCTCGACGGCTACGAATACCTTTATATCGTCGTCAATTCCGAGATTGCACGGGAAGCCACCGACCCCTACGCGAAAGCATCGACCGCAAACGGCGCGACCTCCGTCGTCCTCGATTTTTCCTCCTTTGAATCCATCCCCTTGCACCGGGGAGAGTTGCCACCCCTGAGGTCTCCCACGGACGCCATCGTCTACGAGGCCCACGTCCGCGACTTCACGATCTCCTCGCGCTCGAACATCCGCCACAAAGGCAAATTCCTCGGCGTGGTCGAGAAAAACCGCAAGACTGACGGAGGGCATCCCGCGGGGCTTGCCCACTTGCTTGCCCTTGGGATCACCCACCTGCAGTTGCTCCCGATTTACGATTACAAGACCGTGGACGAAACCCGCAGCGAATTCCAATACAACTGGGGTTACGACCCCGCCCAGTATTTCGTTCCC
>JAEDJP010000018.1 GCA_016296285.1 Bacilli bacterium | reverse complement strand
GTTTGCGGTATTCCGAAATGCGGCGCCAGTGGTAGTCGACCAAAGAGGTTTTGAAATAGTCTTTGACGTCATTGGGCGTCATGTAGCGCTCATCGGTGCAAACAATGCTGGTTTCTTTCAAAGAGTTGGCCATAGGTTCTCTATTGATTATAGGAAATGTCGATTTTGATTCAACCGAAAAACTACTATTTCAAAGGATTATTTCGCGTCATCATCGATGGAAAGCACGGTCATGAAGGCTTCTTGCGGAATCTCAACGGAGCCAACCGCTTTCATGCGCTTTTTCCCTTCTTTTTGCTTCTCGAGAAGCTTCTTCTTTCGGGAAATGTCGCCACCATAGCATTTCGCCAAGACATCTTTTCTCATGGACTTGATATCGGCGCGGGCGATGACTTTCCCGTTGATCGCCGCCTGCACGGGAACCTCAAATTGTTGCCGCGGGATGACGGTTTTCAGTTTGGAGACAAGGGCCAGGCCCCTGGAATAGGCATTCGGGCGGTAAACGATGGAGGAAAGGGCGTCGACGACATCCCCGTTCAAGAGGATGTCCATCTTGCAAAGCTCGCTCTTGCGGTATTCGAGGAACTCGTAATCGAGGGAAGCATACCCCTTCGTGGAAGATTTCAGCCGATCGAAGAAATTGTAGATGATCTCGCTAAGCGGCAACTCATAGACAAGAATGTTTCTCGAATCATCGAATACCTGCATGTCTTTAAACACGCCGCGACGGTTTTGGCAAAGTTGCATGATCGCGCCGACATACTCTTTTGGCGACATGATTTGCGCGGTAACGAAAGGCTCTTGGATTTCGGCGGTCTTCGAGGGCTCGGGCAATTCCGAGGGGTTGTCGATCATGATGACGTCCCCATTGGTCTTGACGACGCGATAAATGACACTCGGCGCGGTCAAAATCAGATCGAGCCCATATTCCCGCTCCAAGCGCTCTTGGACAACGTCCATATGAAGAAGGCCAAGGAAGCCGCAGCGGAATCCAAAGCCGAGAGCTTGGGACGTCTCTGGCTCGAAAACCAAGGACGCGTCGTTGAGAGACAGTTTCTCGAGGGCATCCTTGAGAGAGGAATATTCTTTCGAATCGACGGGATAAAGGCCGCAGTAAACCATCGGGTTGATTTTCCGATACCCCGGCAATGGGGACGGAGTGGGGTTGGAAGCGGATGTAATGGTTTCGCCTGGATGGACGTCGCGGATATCCTTGATTTGAGCCGCCAACCAGCCAACCTCGCCCGCATCGAGGGATTTCGTTTTGACTTCCGAAGGGGTTCGGATGCCGAGTTCTGTGACCTGATATTCCATCCCTGCCTGCATAAGCCGGATGGTATCGCCCGGCTTGACGCTTCCCTCGAAAACGCGAAGCAAAACGACAACGCCGCGGTAGGAATCGTAGTAGCTGTCGAAAATCAGGGCTTTCAACGGGGCATCGATATTACCGCTTGGGGCCGGGATGTCACGAACGATTTTCTCAAGGACATCCGGCACGCCAAGACCCGTCTTGGCAGAGACATCGCAAGCCTCGCTGCAATCGACGCCGATGCGGTTCTCGATGTCGTCCTTGACGCGCTCCGGCATCGCGGAAGGCAAGTCCACTTTGTTGATGACGGGAAGCAAATAGAGATCGTTGTCAACCGCGAGGTAAACGTTGGCAAGCGTTTGGGCTTGAACGCCTTGGGTTGCGTCAACGACGAGCAACGCGCCTTCGCAAGCGGCCAACGAACGGCTCACTTCATAGGAAAAGTCGACGTGCCCCGGGGTGTCAATCAGGTTGAAGATGTACTTCTCGCCGTTCTTCGCGGTATAGGTGACCGTGACGGCGTTAAGTTTGATCGTGATCCCGCGTTCCCTTTCGAGATCAAGGGAATCGAGAAGCTGTTCCTTCATATCGCGCTTATCGACGGTTCCGGTCAATTCCAAAATGCGGTCCGCGAGGGTCGACTTGCCGTGGTCGATGTGGGCGATGATGCTGAAGTTTCGGATGTGGGAAGGATCGAATGCCATAATATCGGGTGTGATTATATCTTATCCCTCTTTCTTCTTGTAGAAGGAAGAAAGGATTGCGGTAGCCTCTTCTGGAGAAAAGACGGGTTCGAGTTGCGGCCAAAGCCGGCGCAAGCTCGGTCCATAATCCCTGCGGAGGAAACGGTCATCGATCAAAAGGGCAGCGCCGACGTCGGCTTCCGAGCGGATGACCCTGCCGACGGCTTGGGTCACCTTGTTGAGTCCTGGATAACGATAAGCGAAATCAAAGCCATCCTCGCCGCGGCCATCGTAATAGGCGCGGATGCGGTCGTTTTCGTAACAAACCATCGGGAGACCGACCCCGACGACCGCGACCCCGATCAGACGGTCATCTTGCAAATCGACCCCCTCGGAAAAAGCGCCACCGAGAACGAGCAAGCCCACGCTCGTGACGTCCGGATTCGGCTTGAACGTCTCGAGGAATTCGGCTTTCACCTCTTCCGACATTCGCCTGTCCTGAACGAGGATGTTTGCCTTTGGAAAGTCGAGGTAGGGCCTCACTCTTTCCAAGTACTTGTAACTTGGGAAATAGAGAAAATAGTTGCCGATTTTCGAATTGACGAAGGCAGACAGATAACGAGCCACCTCTTCATAAGAATGTTCCCGATCGCGGAAGCGGACGCTCACCTTTGGCGCAACGAGGACCTTGAAGTTCTCGGGCGGAAAGGGGGAAGGCAGCAACAAATAGGGATCTTCTTCGTTCCCCGCGATCGATTTCATGTAATAGGGAATCGGGGAAAGGGTGGCCGAGAAAAAGACGCTCGATTTCACCCGATTCATGGTTTTCAGGAGAAACGGAGAAGCGTCAAGGCACTTGAGAAAAAGATTTGCTTCATCTCCTTCCCGGACCCCGAAAAGCGTGAAGTTGGGATTGAAATACTCCGTCCATAGTTTCACGAAACGGCCGAATTCGCGGCGGAATTCACGGTACGGACCAGGGAGTTGTCCCACGTTGTTCTTTTGCCATTGGTTCTCGATTTTCTTGAGTTTTTCGAAAGCGTTGAACATTTCTTCCGGAAGGCTTGAAAGCGGTTCAGCCTCTTCCCCGCACAAGGGCTCGATCGCGCTTTTGATCGTTTTGAGGTGCTTGCGAAACGTCGCGAACGTTTTTCCCTTCAAAGACGAAATCGCCGCGCTCAGCTCCCGCCCGGAAACCTCCGCAGAGTACATACCTTTGCCCCGATCGACCATGTTGTGCGCTTCGTCCACGAGAATAACGTCAAGCGATGCGTCTATCCCTTCATCGAAATAGCGTTTCAAGTAAACGAAAGGGTCAAAGAAATAGTTGTAATCCGCGATGATGATGTCGGCCTGCTCCGAAAGGTCGAGCTGGAACTCAAAAGAGCAAATTCCATACTTGCGGGCAAGTTTCGTGACGCAGGCGAAATCGAATCTTTTTTCGTTGGCGACCGCGTCCCGAATGGCTTCTTTCACCTTGGCGTAGTAATCCTTTGCGAAGGGGCAATCGTCCGGGTTGCAGGCATGCCCAGGGCAAAGACAGATTTTTTCCTTGGCGTAAAGGGCGCTGTCGCGGCCTTTGAAACCAGCATCATAAAGAAGGCCGACGGCCTGCTGAGCGGCAAGCGACCCGGTATTTTTGGCCGTTAGATAGAAAACCCGTTCGATGCCTTCTCTCCCGAAAGAAAGAACGGCGGGAAAGAGAGCGGAAATCGTCTTTCCGATTCCCGTGGGCGCCTCGCAAAAAAGCCTTCCTCCTTGCTTGATGGCGCCAAGAGCCAGTCTGGAAAACTCTTTCTGACCAGGCCGGAAATCATCGAAGGGGAAAGACAGATTATGGGCGCTTTCATTGCGGAGAGCGATATGCTCCGCGCGTTCGGAAGTTTCCTGAAAGTATAGGGAAACGATCTCGTGAACCTTGGCGCGAATCTCTTCTGCCGTGAACACGAAGTTCTTCCGCATGCGCTCGGCATTCTTTTGCGAGATATACGATAGTTGGACGCCAATCGGCTCCTCGCTCCCCTTTTCCTGAAGGTACAAAAAGGCATAGCAAAGCGCCTGTCCAAGGTGCCATTCCTTTTGCTGTTCGAAAAAGACCTCCAGTGGGGCGACGGTCGACTTGATCTCGTCCACGACGGTTTCGGACCCGCCGAGGATGATTCCATCGGCTCTCCCTTGAAGGAAAACCGTGCCTTCCTCGGTTTCGACTTTCCCGGAAAGGGGGTATTCCGAAAGGTACTCGCGGCCCCGGCTCGCTTGAAACTCGGTTTCTTGCTTTTGATAAGCCGCATGCAAAAGGGAGCCCGCGCTCATCGTGTCGGCATTGTAAACGCGGGAATCGATGTCCCCCGCGCGCAGCAAGCCGTCGACAAGCTGGTGAACAGACAGTTTTGCGTATCGCTTTTTACTCAAGAATCTGACCTTTCAGGCCTTGGAAGCCATTCACGAAACTGCGTGCGTCCATCCGCTTCTTTCCTTCCAGTTGCACGGAATCCAGCGATACCACGCCATCCTTCAGTTGAAGGTGCAACTTCTTTTTATCGTCGACGATCTCCCCTGGGATGCCGAGAACGTCGGAAGCAACGAAATGAGCGGCATAGATCTTGAACTTCTTGCCCCCGAGCATGAGGTATCCGCCGGGGGTGTCCGAAAGGCCGCGAACGTAGCGCAGGAACGATTCGGCATCTTGGGAAACGGAAAGGTGTTCTTCCGCGGGTAAAATCTTCGGGGCGATGGTCACTTCCGATTCCTCTTGGGGAACGCCGGGGAGCTTGCCTTGAAGGTAGGGCAGCAAGTCAGAAAGGATCAAATCGCGGGCGGCGATGCCGATTTTCGTAGCGAGGGAGGAATAATTATCGTCATCCGAAATGGCCACGATGGCTTTGTCGTACATCCTGCCGGCGTCCATCGCCTCGACCATTTCCATCAGCGTGACGCCGGTTTCGGCATCCCCGTTGATGAGCGAGCGCTGAATCGGGGCAGCGCCCCTCAGTTTCGGCAGCAGGGATCCATGTAGGTTGATGCACCCGTGGCCAGGTATATCGAGAACGCCTTTTGGAACGATTTGGCCATAGGCCATCGTAACGATGACATCAGGTTTCAGTTCTTCCAAAAATGCATAGTCCAAACGGATGCGGTGAGGCTGGAAGACGGGAATCCCGTGTTCCATAGCCACTTTTTTCGTTGGGGGCATCTCGATTTTGTTTCCCCTCCCGGCGACCTTGTCTTCGTTGCAAACGAGTCCGACTACGGGGAATCCAGCCTCGATCATCCCGCGAAGGACGATGGCGCTGATCTCCGGGGTGCCCATATAAACAATTCTCGCCTCGGAGAGGTTTTTGATCTGTCGTTTTTCCATGCGGCAATTCTAACACGTGCGGGCTCGCTTGGCACCCGCATAACGCATTGCGCGTTCGGTGTTAAGAAATAATTCTTCAACAAGTACCCCAATCGTTGTATATTTTTCCATATGAAAAAATCACAAGAAACACTGGTAGCCGAGTTCATTGGCGCCACCAAGCAATTCGCGGAAACGGCTAAAACGATGGAGGACATCTACAACGCCATCGTGACGCGCAATCCCGATGCTCCTTGCTATCTCTACTTCGACGACAACGGCAAAGCCAGGAAACGGACCTATGAGGATTTCCGCAACGAGACGTTCAAAATCGCCTCGAAACTGAGCACTTGCTTCTCGTCCTTGCCCCCGAATGCCATCGTCGCTCTCAAGCTCAAGAATTCGCCGCGCTGGCCGATGGTTTTCTGGGCGATCATCATGAACAACCGCGTCCCTCTTCTGATGGACGCGAGACTCCCGAAAGAAAACGCCGACAATCTGATCCGCCAATCCGGCGCCCAAGCCGTCGTTTGCATGGAGGAAACGGAATTCGTTTGCCCCTCGTTCCAGCTAAACGACATCCTGAATTCCGATCCGGATTACACCTTCCAGCCGGACTGGGCCGACAGCATGATCTTCTGCTCCTCCGGGACGACCGGCGCTGCCAAAATGATGGTTTACCATGGTCACAACCTTGTCGCTCAAATCGCCGCCTCCCTCAATATTCCGGGGCGTTCGGTAGACCTCATGTATCCGGGGGACATCCGCATTCTTGCCATGTTGCCATATCACCACGTTTTCGGCTTTATGGTCGTTTATCTTTGGTATAACTTCTACGGAAAATGCGTCGTCTACCCGAAATCCATGGCGACTTCCGACCTTCTATACGCTTGCCAAAAGGGCGAATGCACGCACATTTACTCCGTCCCCATGTTCTGGGATGGCGTCGCTCAGGCTGTAAACCGCCTCGTCGCGGGCATGAAGCCCGGCAAGCGCGACCTCGCAGCGAAACTCATTGCCTATAACACCCACAAAATCTCCAAAAAGGAGGCCGGCTCGGGCGCTTCCAAGCTCGTTCGCGGCGTTTTCCAGAAAAAGACCTTGGGCAAACATGTCCGTTTCTGCATCAGCGGCGGTGGCTTCCTCTCCCCGAAAACCGCTTCGATCATCAACGGGCTTGGCTTCCCGCTCTACAACGGCTTCGGCATGACCGAAATCGGTATTGCTTCCGTCGAACAGGATTCTCGCGTTGAACAACGCTTGAAATGCTCGATTGGCAAGCCCTTCTACGGATATGCCTACAAAATCAAGAAAACCAATCCCGACGCCGAATCTGGCGAACTCTGGGTCAAATCCCCGGTCATCCATGACGAAGAGATCATCAACGGCGTCCGTCAGGCGACCGCGTTAGACGAGGAAGACTTCTTCCCCACCGGCGACATCGCGAGCGTCGACAAAAACGGCAATTACTACATGAAGGGCCGCATCAAAGACACGATCATCCTCAGCAACGGCGAAAACATCTACCCCGACGAAATCGAATACTACTTCAAGGATGTCAAGTATCTGAATAATTGCGTATGCCTTGGAGCAATCCATCCTGGAGATAAGGAAGAAAAAATCACGTTGGTTTGCGAAGTCGACAATTCCGTTTCGGAAGAAAAGATCGGACAAATCTACTCGGATATCCGTTCGATTAACACCAAGCTCCCGAGCGAGAAGCGCGTTCAGGCGATCCTCATCGATAAGAGGCCGCTTCCCGTCTCTGGTTCCATGAAGGTAAAACGTTTCGCGCTTCGCCAAGCGATTCAGGAAGGTTCGCCCGACTTCTTCAATGCAGAAGCCCCGAAGAAAGAAACCGTTTCCTTCGAAGGCTATCCCGAAGAACTCGTCAAGGATACGATTCATCGTATTAAGAAAGTCTTCTCCGCCACGTTGTCGCTGCCCGATTACAAAATTGCAGCCGATGCCATTTGGACCACCGATCTTGGCGGAGATTCCATGAATTACATCGAGGTCTGCCAACGCCTCAACGAGGAATTCGGTGTTGACATCCCGCAAGAACTTTGGGGAAAACTTGCGACCGCGAACGATTTCGCGAAGGAAATCCTCGAGCTATTGAAAGAACGCGAGCCCGTAGAGGGCAAAAAGGCCAAAAAGGCAAAGAAATAGTTGAACAAAGCTAGCCTTAAGGCTAAACTTATCCCGCGAATAGAAAAGGAAACTGAAATGCCGAACATTAAATCTCAAATCAAGCGTGACGCGAGCAGCAAGGCCGCTCACGAAAAGAACAGCGCCGACAAGTCCCGCGTCCGCACCGCTTGCAAGAAGGTGACGGCCGCCGTCGAGGCTGGGAATGTCGAAGAAGCCGCGAAGCTTCTCGCCGAAGCCATCTCCATCTTGGACAAAGCCGCTCAGAGCGGACTCCTCAAGAAGAATACGGTTGATCGCAAGAAAGCCGCTCTTCAAAAGGCTGTTGCTTCCGTTAAGTAATTTGCGACTCATCAAAAAGCGCCGCTTGGCGCTTTTTTCATAACACAAAGGTCGCGAGGAATCGTTCAAAGGCCAACCGGGGCGGTTGTTCTCCTGATAAGATGGCCTTTTCCGTGGCATACAGGGATTCCATGATGCGGGGAAGCGATCCCTTCTTCGCTCCCTGAAGATTTCTCAAAGTCACGGTAACCCGAAACGGCTTGGCGGCCAACTCTGCGGCCACGGCATCGCTTCCAAGGCCCATGTTCGATAGGGTTTGAACCATATCCATAAAGCGGAATTGATTCGCAAGCAGGTTCATGAGCCGGACCTCGTCGACCCCGAACACCTTAAGGTCATGGTAAATCGCAATCGCCGAAGAAACATCATTCCTGAGCAAGGCATTCGACATGGCGAAAGCGTCATCCTCAAGTTTTGGGGTGACAAGGCGCTTGACGGCATTCATGGTCAAGGGTTCGCCGTTGGCGTAGATTGAGAGTTTGGCCAAGTCGGACAGGAAGCGGCCATAGTCCCCGTTCACGCGTCGCACGATCTCTTCGGCGACCGCGGGTTCCGCCTCAACCCCGTATTTCTTCAAAAAGCGCAGGGCGAAATCAATCCATTCTTGCGCGGAAGGGATTGGCACATTCAAGATCCGGCCGGTGTTTTTCACCGCTTGAATCACGGGGTTTCCTTCGTCCAAGGATTGGGAATAGACAACAAGAAACAAGTCGATGTTCTCGTTGGGGTTTTGGCAATAAGCCGCCATCCTTTCTAGGGAAACATCGATTTTTTGGGCTTTTTTCTTGGAAGTGCTTTTCGCGACGCCTTTCGCGCGGACTGGCTTGGCAAGAAACTGACAATCCTCGGCGAATACCGCTTTCCGGTCAACGCCAAGGGGCAAGTACGAGCACTCGTCAGCCAGTTCTTTCAAAGGGGAAACGGCCATGTTGAGCGATACGTAATTGAATTCATCGCGCTCCGGAAACTCCTTTTTGAGGATTTTCAAAGCACTTCTTCTTGCGAGTTCTGGTTCTTCGGAATAGACGAGATAAATCACCTTGTCATTATACCCAAGGCACGCTGGCTTTGGCATAACGAATCGTCCCTTCTTCGTCCGTTCGTCGTATTTCGATTCCCAAGGATTCCAATCGCTCGATCACCTCGGCGTTCGGGTGCCCATAATGGTTTTTCGCTCCTACGGAAATCACGGCGACGGATGGCGAACACGCGACAAGCCAGGCCATGCTTGATGACGTATTCGAACCATGATGCCCGACTTTCAGGACATCGCAATTCACATCCGCACCGGAAGAAAGGATTTGCCGTTCGATTTCAACCGGAGCATCCCCCATGAACATCCAGCTTTGTCCCATGAAATCAAGTTTCAGAACAAGGGAGGCCTCGTTTTCTTCATCGGCAGGGAAAACGTTCAGGTTTTCGAATCGAAGGGTTCCAATCTCAAGAGGGAAATCGCCTTTGTCATCTACGAAGGAGCGAACTTCGAAATGGGATGCCAAGCTTTCATATGCCCCGATGTGGTCGAAATCGTGATGCGAGGCGATAACGCAATCGAGATGATAGATTCTATGTTTCCGCAAGTAAGGGATAAGGGATTCCGTCGCTAGGTCGAATTGATTTGTCCCACCGGTATCGATCAACACAGCCGTTGAGCGATCCCGGACGAGAATGGCATCCCCTTGCCCGACATTGAGAAACGTGACTTCTTGCGAAAAGAGCGGAGGAATCGGGAGCAAGGAAAAAAGATATGCCGCAACCAATATTCCCGTCGGCACTCTCCGCAAGGAAGGAACGCCGCTTTCACACGCAATCAACACGATGAGCAAGACGACATAATACGAAACGAGAAACCCCTTTGACCAGGGAGGCAAGGAAATCGCAACATCGAGTTCCGCGAGTTTCCTCAGGAATTGGCTAAGGTTTTCTCCCAATAGATTCATGACGGGGACCATCGGGAAGATCAAGAAAGCAAACAAGCCAAAAACGGTAAAGGCCAAAGCGATCGGGGTGGTCAAAAGGGAAAAGACTGGGGTCAGCAAATGAAACCTTCCTGTCTCGTTCATCGTTAAGGGCAAAACAATGGCTTGCACGAGGGCAAAGGAAGCTATTTTTCGAGCTTTTTTGTTCTCAATGCGTTCAAAGACCTTCCCGAACAACGAAAAAACTAGGCTGATGCCGAATCCAAGAAGGAAGCCCTTTTGGAAAACCTGGAAAGGGGAAATCAACAGAATCGCAATGCCCGAAAGCGAAATGATTTCAAGGGAGATCAGTTTTTTCGGAAACAACTTCGAATGGGTGTTTAAATATCGCAGCAAACGAACCAACAAAGCCCTTGCGATTCCTACTTTTCGCAAGCCAAGCGGAATATAGCAAGTTCCAATGACAAGCAACCAGGAATCTGCTTTTTTGTCCGTGTTGCAAGCTTTTCGAAGAATTCCTTGGATTCCATCAAGAATCCGGCCGCAAAGCAATCCAGATGTGGACCAAAGAAAAAGGAGGTTCATCTCGCGCAACGCCGCGATCGTCTCCGAATCATCTTGGGTTGAAAAGAGCAACGAACGAAGCAAGGACGAGGTTTCGTTCGAGAACTTGGACAGGAAGGCGCTCTCAATAGCGCGAAATCGAACAGGGAACAAAAAGCGAGGTTCGACTCTTGGGTAGTCAAAGCCATAGAGCACCCCGTTGCTTTCGAGAAACGCTCCGAAATCGAAGCGGGATTCGTAGGTGGCGAAGGAAATCTTTTCGAGGTTTCCTTGAATGTTCAAGATATCCCCGAGTTGAAAAGAGTTTTCCTTGCAAGGGCAATACACCATGAAAAAAGGACGCCATAGGATGACGTAGTTCTGAGAGCGGCGGATGACGATTCCTTGATATTCGATGGCACCCTCGGCATGGGGGATTCGACCAAGAAGGCCAAGCCCCACGCCGAGGAGAAGGGATAACCCGTACCATACAGCCTCTTTCTTTTTGAGAGAGAGGAGAAATATGACGGCGGCGATGAGCAAAGCGATCACCCATGGGATCGCGTCCCGGAGAAACCCGGTGGCAATTCCCAAGGCAAGCCCAAGAAAGAGGAAGAGGACTCGCATGGGGCGCGTTTACTCGGCAGGATCTTTCAAAGTGAGTTTGTCGCGAACGCTGATATAGGTGGCTTTCCCGATACCCGAAACCTCTTGGACTTGTTCAAGCGTCTCGAATTTCACGGAATTGCGATAGCTGACCACGGCCGCGGAAGCGGTTTTGGTGAATCCGGCGATCTTGTTCAGTTCTTCTGCCGAAGCCTTATTCAGGTTGCACTTGATGATGGGGGACGTCGCGCAAGCCGAGGTATTGTCGTAAATCGGCGCGATATAATACTCGCCCTTTGCCTCGAGTATCGTATCGGGAAAGAACGCAAGCTCGTCGGCGTTTGTGTTCGTTCCCCCAGCAGCCTCGATCAAATCCACCAAGGTTGCTCCTGCCTGTAGTTTGTACGTGCCAGGTTTCACGACTTGACCGCTGATTGAAACGGACAATGTCGTGGCATCGTCTTTCTTTTGGCTCGTCGTGGTCGACGCGCTGGCATCCGTGAACTTGCTGATCGCCCCGAAGCCAGCGACGCAAGCCATCGTGATGAGGACAATGATGAGAATCGTTTTCATATGGCACCTCCGCTTTTCTTATTCCATTTTCACCCGCTTTCTTTCCCGCGAATTTTCGCAAAAAGAAAAAAGCACCGACAGAATCGATGCTTTTCTTGAAATTATGGAAATCGTTTCCGTTACATTTCGGAGAGAAGCGATTACTTCTCTTCCGCTTCCTCGAGGATTTCGAGGATCTTCACGGTGTATTTCGGCTCGGTTTCAATCGTGACGACGTCGCCAACGCGATGCCCGATGACCGATTTGCCGAACGGGGATTCGTTCGAGACGGAAGGAATGTCGGCGAGAGGATCGGCGCCGATGTTGCCTTTGATGCGAATCTTGATGTCTTGATTGAGGCTGTCGTCATGGACGACGATGGTTTTGCCGATCGTGACGGTACCATCCGCGGCGACGCTTGCGATGGTGCAGTTGTCGAGTTGCTCGCGGATTTCCTTGATGCGGGCTTCGTTGCGAGCTTGGGCATCGCGGGCCGCGTCGAGGTCGGCGTTTTCGGAGAAGTCGCCGTAGCTGCGGGCGAGGGCGAGGGCGTCGCGAATGCGGGGAGCCTCAACGTTGATGAGGTTGGAATATTCTTGTTGGAGTTTGTCGTATTCTTCTTGGGTGAGAACGATCTTTTGCTTCGGCATTGGTAGAGTCCTTTCGGTGCTTAATGATTATACGCGAATTTCCTTGTTCAACAAGGAAGGATTATTCGCCTTCCCGGATTTCCGAGATCATCGGATCTTCGTTATAGGCCTCGAGGACCTGCTCGGCCTCGTCCTCTTCCTCATCGCTCAGGTATTCGAAGGTCACGCCATCGCTCGTGGAAAGGCAGAAAAGGCTGTCGTCATCCTCGTTTTCGTAGAGGAAATAATAGTCTTTCGCCCGTTCCTCGTTGCGGAACGTGAACAAGATCTTGAGACGGACGGCTGTTCCATCGTCACGCGTGATCTCAATCTCGCGATCTTCGTCGGCGATGATTTCTTTTTCTTCGTTTTCCATGGGTTCATTCCTTTCCTTCGATGAGCTGTTTGGCAAGATGCGCGGCTTCCGCGAAACGGGAGAGATCCTTCGCGGAGCCGGAAGCCATCTCGGGCTTGCCCCCGCCATTGCCAAGGAGCAACGGAGCAACGGCTTTCATGATCTTTCCGGCGCCGGGATTCTTTCCTTTTCCGCCCGCGAACACGACGAGGGAAACGCCCTTCGCTCCCTTGCCGGCGAGGAGGAGCACGTAATCCGCGCGGTTCGCCTTGAGGGAATCGCCGAGTTTCATGAGGTCATCCCGTTCGCCATCGACCGTTTTCGAAAGGAAACTCACGCCAGCGACATCTTCGAATTCAGAAGCGAGTTTCGAAGCCTCGGCCGCGGAAATCCGGTCCTTCATTTCCGCGATTTCCTTCTTGGCGGAATCAAGTTTCCCTTCCATCGCCTTCACGTGGGCGAGGGCGTCCTTGTCGCTCGCGCCAAGCTCGCCTTCGACGCCGTCGAGGACGAGCTCGCGGTTCTTGAGGTAACGGTAAGCGCCCATGCTTGTCCTCGCCTGGATGCGACGGGTACCGCTCGAGACGCTGCCCTCGCTTTCGATCACGAAGAGACCGATGTCCGCGGTGTTGGCAACGTGCGTGCCCCCGCAGAATTCCTTCGAGAAAGAATCGAAGCAAACGACGCGGACGACGTCGCCGTATTTCTCGGAGAATTCCATTTCGGCGCCAATGGATTTGGCTTCCTCAATGGGAAGGACCTTCGTGTTTCTTTCGATGGATTCGAGGATTTTCTCATTAACGAGCTCTTCGATCTTCTTGAGTTCTTCTTCGCTAGGCTTTTCAAGGGCGCCATAGTCGAAACGCAAATAATCCTCATCGACGTAGCTGCCTTTTTGCTCAACGTGAGTGCCTAGGACTTCGGAAAGGGCGGCGTGGAGCAAGTGGGTCGCGGAATGGTTGCGCTCAATCTTCTTGCGGCGCAAGGCATCGACGGAAAGATGGACGGTGTCCCCTTCCCGAAGCGTCCCGAATTCCATTTGGACGTGATGGAGATGCTGCCCGGAAGGAGCCTTGCCAACATGCAGCACTTTTCCGGAGCAAGAGGGGGAGGAAATCGATCCGGTGTCGCTTACTTGCCCGCCCATTTCCGCATAGAACGGGGTGTGGTCGAAAGCTACGTCGCCTTCCTCGTCCAAAACGGAAACCCGGACCCCGTCGACAAAGATGCCGGTGACCTTCGCGTCAACGGAAAGGGAATCGTAAGTGAAGGAACTCGGATCCTTGAAAGCCAGGAGGTCCTTGGACTGTTTGTGGAAGGATTCGATCTCCCCGCGCGCCGCCCGGGCCCGTTCCTTTTGGGCTTTCATGCAAGAGGCGAAGCCTTCCATGTCCGCCTGGACCCCAAGCTCGGCGCAGATTTCCGCGGTGAGGTCGGAAGGGAAGCCAAACGTATCGTAAAGTTTGAACACGCTTGCCCCGTCGAGTTCTTTCTTTCCCTCGATCATGCCACGGAGCATGTCTTCGCCCGCGGAGAGGGTTTTCAAGAACTTCTGCTCCTCGGCCAGAATCATCTTGGAGACAAAATCGGCTTTGGTCGCGAGTTCGGGATAGAAATCGGAATACTTATCGACGACGACCGAGACGAGGCGATGCATGAAAGGCTCGTGGATCCCGAGCTTTTGGCCATAACGCATCGCGCGGCGGATGATGCGAAGGAGGACGTATCCGCGGCCTTCGTTCGAGAAATACGCGCCGTCCGAAAGGGCGAAGACCAAGCAACGCGCATGGTCCGCGATGACGCGGTAGCTCATGAGGTTCTCTCCTTCGTAGGGCTGGTGGCAAATGGCTTTCGCGGCTTCGATGATCGGGAGGAAAAGATCCGTCTCGAAGTTCGTCTCCGCGCCTTGGAGGATGCAAGCGAGCCGTTCAAGGCCGCTGCCGGTATCGATGTTCTTGGAGGGGAGTTCCTTGTAGTCCTTGCGCGCGACTCCCGTGACGGAGTTGTATTGCGAGAAAACGATGTTCCAAATCTCGATGTAACGGTCGTTTTCGATGTCGTTGCGCAGCAAGTCAAGGCCTTGGCCCTCGGGATCGAAACGCTCGCCGCGATCGAAGAAAATCTCGGTATCCGGGCCGCAAGGTCCTTCGCCGATCTCCCAGAAATTCCCTTCGAGGGGAATGAGGTGGCTGGCGTCGATGCCGACTTTTTGCCAAAGCTCGTAAGTCGCCTGGTCATGGGGCTCGTAGGTGATGAAAAGCTTTTCTTTGGGAATCCCAAAGCCCTTTTCCTCGTCCGTGAGGATCTCGAAAGCCCAAGGAATCACCTCGGGGCGGAAATAATCGCCGATCGAGAAATTCCCGAGCATCTCGAAGAACGTGTGGTGACGCGCCGTGTGGCCGACGTTCTCGATGTCGTTCGTGCGAATGGATTTCTGGACGTTCACGATGCGACGGCAGGGCGGGACCTCGGTCCCGTCGAAATATTTCTTGAGGCCCGTGACGCCGGCGTTGACCCAAAGGAGGGATTTATCCCCTTGGGGAATCAGATTGACCCCGGGGATGTAACGATGCCCCTTCCCCTCGAAAAAGGAGATCCAGCGCGAGCGAATCTCGCTTCCGGTTAGTTTTTTCATGTTGGTTTTCCTCCACAAAAGAAAGCACCCTTAGGACGAAGGAACGCTGGGCGCGCGGTACCATCCTTCTTCACCTGCTGGGTGCTCTTGATTCGGTTTCCATTTAACGCATGGGACGGCGGCATTGCCCGCGATAAGGGGGAGTGGCAAGTTCCCGATGCATTTACTATACCCTTTTCTATCGAAAAGAAAAGACTAATCCTCGTCCGCGTCGATGCGCTTTCCTTCCCGATAGACGCGGTCGATGATGCCGCCCCCGAGCATTTTCTCCCCATCGTAGAAGACGGCGATTTGCCCCGGGGTGACCGCTTCGACGGGATGGACGTAACGAAGATGGGCGACATCCCCCTCCAAGCGAAGGAAGCACGGTTGATCCGGCTGGCGATAACGGAATTTGACGCCCACGGGGATTTCCCCTTCCGGGCGCGGGCCGACCCAATTGACGCCCGTCACGACGCATTCGTCCGAAAGGAGGAGGTAACGCTCGCTTGGGTGGGCGACGTAGAGGATGTTTTTCTTCGGGTCCTTTCGGTAAATGAAGAAGGCGCCTTCTTCTTCGCCTTTCACCCCGCCGATGCCGAGCCCTTTGTGCTGGCCGAGGGTGTAATAGAGGACGCCGCAATGCTTGCCGAGGACCTTTCCGGTCTTCCCCTCGACGATATCCCCTTCCGTGGCGGGGAAATAGTTTTGGAGGAACAAGCGGAAATTGCGTTCCCCGATGAAGCAAACCCCGGTCGAGTCCTTCTTGTCCATGACCGAGGAAAGATCAAGTTCACGGGCGATGCGGCGCACGTCCTTCTTCTCGATTTCGGCCAAAGGGAAAAGGCAGCTCGCGATTTGGGACTCGTTGATCTGGGAAAGGAAATACGATTGGTCTTTGGAACGATCGAGGGCCTTGCCGAGGTAATGGACCCCGTTTTCCTCGATGCGTCTCGCGTAATGTCCCATGGCGATGCCTTCGAACCCGTTTTGGCGCGCGAAGGACAAGAACGAGTCGAATTTGATGTATTTGTTGCAGAACACGTCGGGGTTCGGGGTCCTTCCGCGTTCGTATTCCTTCAAGAAATAGGAAAAGACGTTATCCCAGTATTCCTTCACGAAGTCGCACCGAAGGAGGGGAATCCCGAGCTTGGAAGCGACGGCCTTGGCGTCTTCATAGTCCTTTTCTTGGGGGCATTGCCCTTGCCCGAGGGTCGGGTTGCCGAGGGTATCGTTGTTCGCGAGAGCGTCCCAGTTGCGCATGAAACCCCCGACGACCTCGTGCCCTTCCCATTGGAGAAGATATGCCGCGACGGCGCTATCGACGCCGCCGCTCAAGCCGACGAGGATTTTCATTTGGAAAAGAGCTCCTTGCTATCGAGAACGAGGGTGAAGGGGCCGTCGTTTTCGAGGGAAACGACCATATCCGCTTGGAAGACCCCGCCTTGGAGAGTTGGGATCCTTTCTTTCAAATCCGCGTAGAATTGGCCATACAAAACGCGGGCGTCATCAGCCTTCATGCAGGAGGTGAACGAGGGCCGGTTTCCTTCCTTGA
The DNA here is from genome assembly GCA_016296285.1 of Bacilli bacterium. Lineage (GTDB taxonomy): Bacteria > Bacillota_I > Bacilli_A > RFN20 > CAG-826 > Alloenteromonas. The sequence goes on along the minus strand of JAEDJP010000018.1, from coordinate 2,039 downwards.
CGGAGGCGTAGAGGGTGAACTGGCTAACGCAGAGGATATTGCCTTGAACATCGGAAAGACTATGGTTGGTTTTCCCGTTTTCGTCAGGGAAAACGCGTAACTTGCATACTTTGTCACACATTTTCTTTGCCACAGCGGGTGTATCCCCTTCCGTGAAGCCGACGAGCAGGAGGTAGCCCCGGTCGATGGACGACACGAGTTTCCCCTCGATCGAGACGCTTGCCTTGCGGACGACTTGCAAGACGATTCTCATAACGCCCTCCCGATGTAACGATGGACGATGGGTTTTCTCTCGATTTTCTCCTTGGACAAAACGAAGGAATCCGTCAGGGTCTCAAAGACATCCTCGACCCCTTCTTTGTTCGTGAGAGCAAGGCAAAGGACATCGCCTTCCTTCACGGAATCGCCGACCTTCTTCTTCAAGATGATGCCGGCGGACATGTCGATTTTGTCTTCGAGCGTCGCGCGACCCGCCCCGAGACGCATCGCGGAAAGGCCGACCGCGAGGCAATCGATGCGCGAGACGAAACCTTCTTCTTTCGCGCGGATCTCGTGGACGTATTGGGCCCGCGGGAAAAGGGAGGTGTCTTTGAGATACCGGATGTCTCCTCCCTGGGCGGCGAAGAACTCGCAGAGCTTCTCGAATCCCTTGCCGGACCGGATGGCGTCTTCGATGCGCCTTTCTCCTTCTTTTTCGCTTGCGGCAATCCCCGCTTGCGTCAAAAGGATCCCGCCGGCCTTGACGCAAAGCTCTTCGAGATCTTTCGGCCCGTTCCCTTGCAAGGTGGTCACGGCCTCGATGACTTCGACCGCGTTGCCGACGGCAAGTCCGAGAGGCTGATCCATGTCCGTCAAAATGGCGCGGGTGTCCCTGCCGAGGTTCTTGCCGATCTCGACCATCGTTTGGGCCAAAAGGGTCGCGTGTTCGATATCTTTCATGAAGGCCCCGCCGCCGAACTTGACGTCGAGCAGAATCGCATCGCTCCCGGAAGCGAGTTTCTTGGACATGATGGAGGAGGCGATGAGGGGAATCGATTCGACGGTCCCCGTGACGTCGCGAAGGGCATAGAGCTTCTTGTCCGCCGGGACGAGCTCTGCGGTTTGACCCGCGATCGCGATCCCGATGCGCCGGACCTGCTCCTTGAATTCCTCTTCGGACAAGGCGATGCGCATGCCGGGCACGGATTCCATCTTGTCGAGGGTGCCCCCGGTATGCCCAAGGCCACGGCCGGACATCTTCGCGAGTTTCGCCCCGCAGGCTGCGACGAGGGGCCCGAGGACCAAGCTCGTCTTGTCCCCGACGCCACCGGTGCTGTGCTTGTCGACCTTGACCCCGGGGATGTCGCTCAAATCGATCGTTTCCCCGCTATGCATCATCGCATCCGTGAGGGTCGCGGTCTCAAGCGGGTTCATCCCGCGGAAAAGGACGGCCATCGCGAAGGCGGATGCCTGATAATCGGGGATTGAGCCATCCACGTATCCCCGGATGAAGAAACGGATTTCCTCGTCGGTCAAGACGCCTCCGTCGCGCTTCTTCTCGATAATATCTACCATTCTCATGTCAACTATTGTAACGAATGCCCGCCTTTTTCCCTAGAGGGAAAGAGCGGAAATCGCCCCTCTTTTTAAGGAAATGGCAGCCTCCTCTTGCATGGAGCGGGACGAGGGGGCCTAAAATAAGCGCATGACTCTCGAAGATTCCTTACGCGAAGAATATCCCGCGGACGCGGAAGCCCTGATCGCGGCCCTCGACGCCCCGCGGACCCACGCCCTTGTCCTCCATCCAGGCAAGATGACCGACGAGCGCTTCCTTTCCCTGTTCCCGAAGGTCCAGAAGCACCCGTTCGTCCCCCACGCATATCTTTACGAACCGAGCGTTTACGATTTCGGGAAGTCCTTCCTTTACGATGTCGGCGCGTTCTCCATCCAAGACGCCTCGTCGATGATGGTCCCTTACCTTCTCGACCCGAAACCCGGCGAGCGCGTGCTCGACCTTTGCGCCGCCCCGGGAGGCAAGACGATCCTCGCGAGCTTCCTCA
>JAEDJP010000119.1 GCA_016296285.1 Bacilli bacterium | reverse complement strand
CGCTGACTTCGCCGACGGTGACAGTCACGTTCTCGGTGTCGTTGACATCGGTCGTGGAAATCACCCAGCTCGCAAAGCCAACGCTGCCAAGGGCAACGGAAGCAAGGCCGAGGGAGAGAAGGCCAACGGCTTTTCCTTTAGAAATCTTATTCATAGATATTCTCCTATTTCCTTTTAAATCAAGCGCCCAAATCAACGGTTAACGAGTTCAGCCGTGAGATTAATCACTGCTCCGTGCAAGGCTGTCTTCATATCCTTAAGTTCCTGAACGACGGTTTCCTGCAACACAGCCCTCTCATCGGGATCGAGAGTGTCCGCGTTGGTAGTAAAGTAGTTTTGATAAAACTCCGCGGGAGAAACTCTGCCAAAAGCACTACCCCAAGTGAAAGAAACTTCAAGGCTGGGGAATGTGTATTTGTTGGTCGTAGAGGTCAGCTGGGAAATCGCAGACGCACCTCCGTCAAGATCAATATCGGCAGGGATATCAAAATAAGTGAATGGCCCGCCGGTACGCCCGAAGGTGTTAAGACTGACCGAATTGGCAGTATCTTTCTTATCAACGCCCTCTTTCATAATGGACGAGATTTTAAAATGAAGTTTCTTCGCTGCGGGATCGAAACCAGAGTCTTTGCCGTATAAAACGTAAATTTCCGAAAACTCAAGAGTGAGATCCCCAACAAGCTCGTCTTCTTGCCAATGAATATCGGCGCCACCCAAGTCTGACGTTTCAGCAAACACGAGTTTCTTGTTGGCATCTTCGATCTTCATGACGAGTTCAATAGACGCGTTCTTGGCCGTGTCGACGTTGACGACCGTCCCATCGATGTTGGTGCTCATGTTCTGAGTGCCGATGATCCAGGTCGCAAAACCGGTCGTGAGCAAGGCAACCGAGGCGAAAGCGGCAAGACCACCCGCAACCCATTTACGCTTGGATTTTGAGTTCATTTCTTTCCTCATAATCAAAAACTCCTTTTTTTCTCTATGAGAATATACGGGTATTCAACCCCTCTCCGGAATATTTGTCAAAGCGCCAAGGTCTTTCTTGACTTTAGCCATTTGGAAACCCCAAAAAGTAAGTTTTTCGGGGTAGGGTTCATTCATATCAAACAACGTAAATGAATGGACGTCCCCTCTGGTTTGTGACTTTTGAACACTCTGTCTAATATTCTAGGAGAGGCACCCTTACTTTATCATGGTCTTACAAATGGGCAAACTTTTTCTTTTCTTCTTCCGAAATCCCGCTAAACTAAACCTCGTGAATACGCGCGAAGACGAAACAAAACCCGAAAAAGACGAGGTGGCTCAAGAATCCTTAGCTGAGGATCCATCCCCCGTCTTGGCGGACGAGAATCCCTCCGAGGACGGCGAGCCCTCGATCGACCCCGACACCGGCGAGAACAACGACGCCGACGTCATTTTCGACATCACCCCGAAAGACAAGAAAGTCCGTCGCCGCACCTTTCGCAAAAGGCTCCATTCCTTCTTCTCGATTCGCGATGACGTCGCGAGCCACGACAAGATCCGGGAACGTATCGTTAACGGGGGCAAGATCACCGGCACGAATGCCTCGATCCTCATCTTCGCCATCCTCATCGCCTGCTGCGGCCTCTACACGAATTCCATCCCCGTCGTCATCGGGGCGATGCTCATCTCCCCCCTCATGGGGACCTTGATGGCCATTTCCTATGGCGTCACCTCCGCGGATGCCCGTTTCACCCGCGACGCGATGATCGGGTTCCTCTTCCAGTTCCTCATCTCGTTTGCCATCGCCTGCCTCTTCTTCTTGATCCTCCCCAAATGCCCGGACCCGAGCGAGTTTGTGAAGCGTTGCCACCCCAACATCTTCGACCTCATCATCGCCATCTGCGGCGGGGCGGCCGGGATGATCGCGCAGACGCGTTCCTCCAAATACTCGAACGTCGTGCCGGGCGTCGCGATCGCCACGGCCCTCATGCCGCCCCTCTGCACGATGAGCTATTCCCTTGCCAAGGGGGAATGGCAGATGCTCGCTGGGGCAAGCGTCTTATTCATCATCAACGTCTATTGCATCGTCGCCGCGGGCGTCGTGGTCCTCGGGTTCTTGCAAATCCCGAAGGTATCGCGCACTGGCGATCGGCAATGGAAGATCCTGCGCTTCGTCATGATCCGCAACGAGATCCTCGTCGCCTTGCCCGCGATCGTCCTCGTCATCCTCGTATCCCTAGGAATCCTTAACCAGCTATGAACATCGAAATCTGCCTCGCGACCTCCAATGAGGGCAAGCTCCGCGAATACCGCGAAATCCTCGCCCCCATGGGGTACGTTATCTATTCCCCGAAGGACCTTGGGATCGAAAGCGACCCCATAGAAAACGGGACCACTTACCGCGAGAACGCCCTCATCAAGGCCCGCGACCTCGCGAGCAAAGTCCCTTTCCCCGTTTTAAGCGACGACTCGGGGATTGAGATTGCCGCGCTTGGTAACGCCCCAGGCATCCACACGGCGCGCTTCGCCAAGGAACGCGGGGGTTATGCGGGGGCCTTCGAGGCGATCCTAAATGAACTAAAAGGCAAGCAGGACCGTTCCGCGCGGTTCGTTTGCTGCATTTGTTATCTATCTTCTCCTACGGCAAAGCCCCTCTATTTCGAGGGGGTATGCCCGGGCAGCATTTTGGACGCCCCGGTCGGGGAGCATGGGTTCGGGTACGACCCCTTGTTCCATTCTATCGAGGCAAACGCGGATTTCGGGACCGCGAGCGAGGAAATCAAAAACCGTTATAGCCACCGGGGCAAGGCGATTAAGGCCCTAGGGCTTTACCTTTCCATCAAGGGATAAGAACGAAGCCGAGGGCGAGAAGGCACTGGGCGACTAGATACGTCGACATGATATAGAAATCGCGCCTTTTGTCGTCCTTGACGAACAGGGTTTTCACAAGATACACATCCGAGACCAGGAAGACAGACATCCCGATGACGTTGAGCCAAAGGATGGGGTTCCTCACCACGCATAAGGCGACGATGGACAAAGCAAAATCGAGGACGATGAACGAGAAATAGACGATGCCCCCGGCGAAGAGGCCCGGGGTCTTGATGGCCTTCCTCAGGGCGAAGAAGGCGGCGATGGGAACAAGGACGAAGCAAACGAACACCGCGGCGTAGACGGGGATGCCGATGCTTGGCAAGAGGCGCAGGTAAGCAATGCAATAGCAGATATGGCCAAAGAGGAATGCGAGGGTGCCCCCGACGAAGGTCCACACCTTGTGCTTGAAGACGAGCAAGAGGTCCCCGATGGCCCCGAGGAAGAGACCCACGTAGACTAGATAGGCTTCTGGACGGGCGAAGAGGAAGGCGAGGGCGAGGAGCAGGACGCAGAAGGGCTTTGTTATCTTGCGGGGGCGTTCCATCTCGCGGAAGCAAAAGACGAGCTCGAGGGCGCAGACGACGAGGAACAGCACGAAAAAGGTCGCGGCGGCCGGGAAAAAGGGGGCGTGGACGATGTCGTTCATGGTGAAGCCAGTTTACCATTCCCCCTCGCGTTTGGCTATAATGAAAGCCCATGGAAAACGAAACAAGACGCGAGAAAGCGCGGCGACTATCCGCGATTTTGCTCCTTGGCCTCTTCGGGCAGATCGCCTGGGCCATCGAGAACAATTACATCAACCTTTGGGTCTTCT
>JAEDJP010000118.1 GCA_016296285.1 Bacilli bacterium | reverse complement strand
AGGGCTATATTGCCCGAAACTGAAAAACCACCGGATTGTCCGGTGGATAATTATTTTTGTTGCTTATTTCTTTTCCTTCAGCTCTTCGGAGACGAAGGATTTGCCGACGATGAGGTATTCGTCAAAGAGGTCGAGGGTCTTTTGGTTCGGCCTCTCGAATTCGGCGCGCATCCTTTCCATGGCGGGAACGGGAACGAGGCTCGGCCCTTCTCGCATCGCGTTTTGTTTGAGGGCGATTTCGTAAGGGATGTGGAAGCACACGAGGATCTTCCGGTCGAACTCCGGGGTTTGTTCCGCGTAGTATTGTCGGTAGGCATTCGTGAGATTCGTGGAATCGGCGATGACCGTCGCCCCGTCTTCTTCTCCGTATCGATGGATGTCCCGCAGGAAGATGTCCCAAACCTCTTTGTCGTGGTCGAAGTTGTTGACGGCCCCGAAGTAGACCCGGCGGATCTCGTCGCTGCTCACGATGTGGGTGTTTGGATGTTCCGAGGCATATCGTTTTGCCCAGGTGGATTTTCCGCTGCCGGGAATCGCCGAAAGGAGGATGAAGGTGCGCATACCCGTATGTTAGCGCGCCCGCCTTGTCATTTCCATGAAGAAAGCGAGAAATCCCCTAGGAAGGAAAGATTGCAACTTCATATAATGGTTTCCATGAAAAGCCTGAAAGGACTCTATCGCATCGGCCCTGGCCCGAGTTCGAGCCACACGATCGCCCCCTATCGCGCGGCGCTTGCCTTTAAAGAACTCTTGGATGATTTGCCCGTCGCCCGCATCGAGATCACCTTTTACGGCTCTTTGGCGTTAACGGGGGAAGGGCACGCGAGCCACAAAGCGGTCCTTTCTGGACTCAAACCACTCCCCGCGACCATCCATTTTGACCGGAAAACCGTGGTGAAGCACCCCCTCACGATGCTTTTTGTCGCTTTCGACGAGGAAGGAAACGCCCTCAAGGAAACTCGTTATTTCTCTCTCGGCGGAGGGGAACTTCATAGCGATGATGACCCATTGGTCAACGAGAAGGAAGTCTATCCCTTCCGTTCCTTCGCCGACATCAAGAAAGCCATGGAGGATCAAAAGCTATCCACCATCAAGGACCTTTGCCTGCGTTACGAAGAATCGGACATTGACGATTATCTCATGGATATCCTCAAGACGATGTTCGCCTCGGTCAAAAACGGGCTCTCCGCCGAAGGGCCCATCCCCGCGAACCACAACCCCCGCCTCCAGCTCAAGCGTTCCGCCAAAGCGGTGTTCGAGGCCTCCAAGAAGATCGGGCACCAAGACGGCAAGAAGGAAATCACCTTGTCCGCTTACGCCTATGCCGTCGCTGAGAACAGCGCCTGCGGGGAAACGATCGTCACCGCCCCGACTTGTGGCTCAAGCGGCGTTTTGCCCGCCGTTCTCTATTACCTTCACGAGAATCGCCGCATCCCCCTCAAGACCTTGCGGGATTCCCTTTACGTCGCCGGCATGATCGGCAACATCGTGAAGCAAAACGCCTCCATCGCCGGGAGCATAGGGGGATGTCAGGCGGAAATCGGCACGGCTGCCTCGATGGCCGCCGCGGCGATTTGCTATTGCATGGGGCTTTCCCTGCACCAGATGGAATACGCCGCCGAATGCGCGATGGAACACTTCCTCGGCCTTTCTTGCGATCCCGTGGACGGGTACGTGATCATCCCTTGCATCGAACGCAACGGGATCGCCGCCATCCGGGCTTCGGCGAGCTACCTTTTCGCCCGACACATCGAGCCCGTTCGTCAAAACCAAGTGAGTTTCGATAACGTGGTCGAAGCCATGAAACTCACCGGCGAAAGCCTTTCGTACGCTTATAAAGAAACCGCGGAAGGCGGTCTTGCGGCGATTTTGCGTTGCAACTAAAGAAAAAGCGCTCCCAACGGCCCTTTTTGAGATAAACAAGGAGCCGCTTTTTTGGTATAATGACGTCGATGGATACCATTTCGATCAAAAACAAGAAATTCACCGTGGAAAAGGTCATCGCGGAACACGAAGACCACACGACCTATCTTGCTTCCTGGAGCGGAAGAACGTATTTCATTCGGACCTACGCCATGGATTACGACAAGGCCCTCGCCGATTACAAAGCCTTGAAGCACGCCGGGATCAACATGGCAAAAATGTGCTATCACGATGACGAAAACCATATCGTCGCCTACGACTATTTCCCCGAGGAGGATTGCTTGACCGCGTTGAGCCACGGTCCCCTCTCGGAACGCTATTTCGACGCTTTGTTCTCCCTGTATCGCTTCGCCCGTTTCGCCAAGGTCGCCCTCGATTGGGAACCGCAGAACTTCATGCTCCGCGGCAACCAGATGTTCTATCTGCCCACGAAATACTACCCCATGACGGACGAGAACCGCTTCGAAAGGACCGGCCTCTCCACATGGTTCCTCGGCAAAGACGGGCGCGCCCTTCTCAAGCGCAAGGGCTTCGACATCGAGAATCTCCCGAGCCTGCGGGACGAGGAAGTCAACAAACAAATGACCTTGATGGCCGTTCGCTACTGGTGAGCGGCCTTTTTCGTTTTGGCTTATAGAGCCAAGATGTCGTACAATAGCCGCGTTTATGGCGAATGACTTTTTTCTGGAAATCAAACACGTCGATGCCCAAACGGGCGCGCGATACGGGGTGCTGCATACCTGGCACGGGGATGTCGAAGTCCCCATGTTCATGCCGGTCGGCACCAACGCGACCGTCAAGTGCCTCTCCCCGGAGCAGGTGAAGGCCTGCGGTTCGGGAGTCGTCCTCGCGAACACCTATCACCTGCACCTCCGTCCCGGTGAGGAAATCGTCAAAAAGGCGGGGGGCATCCATGCGTTTATGGGATATGACGGACCCATCCTCACAGATTCCGGCGGCTTTCAGGTGTTCTCGCTTTCAAGCCGTCGCAAGATCACCGAGGAAGGGGTTTTGTTCCATAACGAGCTCAACGGCAACAAGGAATTCTTCTCCCCGGAAGAAGCGATTCGCATCCAAGAGGCGATCGGCGCGGACATCATCATGAGTTTCGATGAATGCATCCCCTATCCCGTGACGAAAGAATACGTCGCCCGCTCGACCGAGAGGACGCTTCGCTGGGCCAAACGCGGCCTAGAAGCTCACAAACGGGAAGACCAAGCCCTTTTCGGAATCGTCCAAGGGGGCGCCTTCCGGGACCTGCGCGAACACGCCGCGAAAGAACTCGTCGCGATGGGGTTCCCGGGTTTCTCCATCGGGGGCACCTCCATCGGGGAACCGAAGGACGTTTGTTATCAAATGGTGAGGGACGCCATCCGCTTTTTGCCTTTTGACAAGCCCCGTTACCTCATGGGCGTCGGCTCCATCGATTACATCCTCGAAGGCATCGAGGCAGGGGTCGACATGATGGATTGCGTCCTCCCGACGCGCCTTGCCCGCCATGGGGCCCTCATGACGAGCCATGGCCGCATCAACATCCAAAGGGCCCAATACGCGCAAGACTTCACGCCTTTGGACGAGGAATGCGATTGCTATACCTGCACCCACTTCACGAAAGCCTATCTCCATCACCTGCACAAAGCGAACGAGGAATTCGGCAAAACGCTCAATTCCATCCACAACATTCGCTTCCTCATCCGCATCGTGGAAGGGGCCCGCGAGGCGATCAAGAACGATCGCTTCCTG
>JAEDJP010000017.1 GCA_016296285.1 Bacilli bacterium | reverse complement strand
TCGGGGGATTAGAGGCTATCATCTTCCGGGGCGGAAGTCCTCTTTTGCCTCTTTTCTTTGTGACTGTTGCGACTAACGCGTGGCAAACCTTGTTGGGATTCTGCAAGAGTATGCTCCGACCGCGAAGTGGCTAAAAGCAAGCCAATCAGGCCAACATAGCGAGGCGATCTAGCGCCGATGACTTGAGGCACATAACAAATAACCTGCTTCCCCGGGAAGTATTTTTGGGCCAAAGCCATGATGCCATTCAACATGGAGCCGCCTCCGATAAGCACAAGGGGAAGCGAAGCCGCATCGGGGACCATTTGTTCCATGGCGCGAAGCCCTCCGTTGATTGTAGCAAAGTACTTTTCGGAGAACCGTAATATGGAAGCATTCAGGTCCTTTTGGGTGATTTTCGGGTCGCTGCTTGAGGAACCTCTCCAAATAGGGGCTTGCAACCCGCGCTGTCTCGCGGAAAAACCATGCATGATCTTCAGATTTTCTGCGGTTTCCATTGGGACCCCGAAATCCTGCACGATGGTATCCGTTAGGGTATCGCTGCCGGCATAGCAGCTGCGGCACGCAACGGCCATCCCGTTCATGACCAAGGTAAGATTCGTGATTTTCGCGCCCATATTGACGATGATCGCGCTTTGCGGCATGGCGGGATCGGCCTTGAGGGCAAGCCCCTCAGCATAAGCCGAAACAGCATTTTGATTGATGCGGAACCCTGCCTTCAAGAAAGAATCGCAAAAGGGATCAGCGATGTTTTTCGGCAATACATGGGCGATTGCAGAGACGGTGAGAGTTCGACTGGTTTTATCGATAGGAGCCTCGAAAAAGCGCTGTCCGTCTTCGAGGGTGAATTCCTCGGGGATGATATTGATAATCGCCGCCTCAGGAGACAAAGCGTCTTTTTGAAACAGGGAGAGAACGTTCGATACATCGATGTTCGTTATGGCGGTAGCAACCGTATTGGTGGTCTTCTTCCCCCGAAATGCCTGAAATCCTAAAGAAGGAAGGAGGACATAGACATGCGTGATGTTGATTTCGAGTTTGGAGGGGCCATCTTCGATATGGTGGAGTTGGCTCAAAGCCGCCACCAAAGCGCTCTCGTCGTCGATCATCCCGTTCTTCATGAGCCCAGGGATTGCGATTTCTTTCGCATGAAAAACGATGGGCTCATTATTTTCAACCGTGCCGAGGAGCACTCGAATCGAGTTGCTGGTAACTTCAAAACAAGCTATTACTTGACCCATATCCTATATTTTAATATAGGGCTATAGAAATAAGAAGAGGAAAACCATTCATTTTTCTACCAAAAAAATACGAAAAACCCCCAAACAATGGGGGTTGGTATCTTGCGAAGCCGGCTTAATAGGACGAGCTAATCTCCTCGATGCTTTCGACAACGTCGAGATCGGCGTCACTCGTTTCCACGGCCTCTTGAGCGGTGGCGGGCTTCGTCGAAGCGTTGGCGACAACAAAGATGGGAAGAGCGGATCCTAAAGCCAAGGCCGCAATGAAAGCGAAGGTTTTCCCAAATGAGCGAAAACGATAATAGGCTTTCTTATGTCCGTATTTCATCAGTTTGTCTTTCATGGGTGGGCCTCCTTTCTTACGAGTCTTTTTCCGGCCTTATCTCTTAGCAAGGATTCGTAGTTTCGCGCTTGCCGCGCGCCGGTTGTTCTCCAGTTCGGCGCTGGATGGGAGAATCGGTTTCCGATTCACGAGGATGTAATCCGGTTCGCGGATCTCGCCAGGCATCTCTATGGGGCCGTGACGCGAGCCCGTTTTCTCGGACAATTCCCTAAAACGTTCTTTAACGAGACGGTCATCGATGGACATGAAGGTGATAACGGCGAGACGGCCACCCGAGCCAAGAAGGGTGGGGGCTACCTCGAGCATCCTTTCCAACGAGCTTTCCTCGTGGTTGACTTCGATCCTTATCGCCTGGAACGTCTGCTTTGCCGGATGCCCTTTTTTTGAAAGGTCTTTCTGGCTTTTCGCTTCTTTGACGCAAGAGACGAGATCGAGCGTTGTCCGAAGAGGCGATTCGGAACGTCTTTTGCAAATCGCTTTGGCGATTCGGTAAGCGTCTTTTTCCTCTCCGTATTCACGAAGGATTCGAACCAACGCCTCCAAGGGGTATTCGTTGCATACCTTCGCGGCCGTGAGTGGGTTTTCGCGATTCATGCGCATGTCAAGCGGTTCTTCTTCTTTGTAAGAGAACCCTCTTGTTGGATCATCCAACTGTGGGCTTGACACGCCGAGATCCGCGAGAATCCCGTCGACTTTTTGGACGCCGCGTTTGGCCAACTCCTCCGCCACGAACTCGAAGTTCGACGCGATCATCTCGAAGTTGTCGCCGATTTGTTTCAAGCGGTCCTTTGAGCCCTGAATCGCATCTTGGTCTTGATCGAAGCAGTAGAGTTTTCCGTTCGGGATTCGTTTGAGGATTTCCGAGGAATGTCCTCCCCTCCCCAGCGTCAGATCCACATAGATGCCGTTTGGCCGAATGGCCAATCCTTCGATTGCCTCCCAGAGGAGGACAGGAACGTGTTCGTATGTCATGAGCGGTTCCCTTTCGAAGGAACGCCCAAGCGATCGAAGGCAGTTCCGTGTCTGATAAGGTAGCTGGCGAAGGCCGTCGAATCCCAAATCTCGAAGTGATCTAGAGCCCCGATGATCGTGACGTCTTGGCCAATCGCGTATTCTTCTAGCGTTTGCCTGCCAAGAAGAATGCGTCCATGAGAATCGATCTTCATTTCGTTGACCGAACTCGCAGCAAGGCGGATATATGCCCTTTGTTCTTCGTTCCGGAAATCCATAGCCTGAAGTTCGGCAAGGAATTTTTCGAATGCCTCTTCTCGATAAACGGACAGGCATCCATCGAAACCCTTGAGAACGTAAAGGACTTTGTCTTCCGAAGAAAGGAGTTTTGAGGGAATAAGCAAGCGGCCTTTCTCGTCCAGAGAGCGGTTGAACTTCCCGAACAATGCTTTTACCACTTTTTCCCACCTCGCGATTTAATGATAGTATTTCGGTATTTATCTCGCAATAACAAAAATGATTTTTTTCGTCTTTTTTGCGAAAAAGAAAAAGGGCGCCGGCGAGGCACCCTATTTGATGAAGTTGGGAGGCTTGAAAGGTTAGTTTGTCCCTTTGCTCTCTTTAACCGCTTCTGCGACCGCGCAGGCGACATTGCTGATTTTGTTCAGTTCGGAAGGCATGAAGATTTTTGTCGCTTTGCCATCAGAGATATCTTTCAGGGCTTCGTAACCGCGGATTGTGAGAACAGCCTGATCCGCGCCGGCCGCCTTAATGGCAGAAATGCCATCCGCTTCAGCTTGGCGAACCATTCGAATGCCATCCGCTTCAGCCTTTTTCATTTCAAGAAGTTTTTGGGCTTCGCCCTCGGCGCGACGAATCGTCGCTTCTTTTTCCGCCTCAGCATTGAGGATCATGGATTCCTTGTTGCCTTCGGCGATGAGAATCGCGGATTGCTTTTGGCCTTCTGCGAGCAAAACTTTTTCCCTCTTCTCGCGTTCGGCACGCATCTGACGTTCCATAGCGTCCTGAATATCCTTTGGGGGAAGGATGTTTTTGACTTCAACACGAGTCACTTTGATGCCCCAGGGGTCTGTCGCAGCGTCCAAGATCATGCGAATCTTGTCGTTGATGACGTCGCGGGAAGTCAACGTTTCATCCAAATCCAATTCGCCGATGACGTTCCTGAGAGTCGTGGCGGTTAAGAGTTCAATCGCCTTGATAGGATTGGAAACGCCATAAGCAAAGAGTTTGGGATCGGTGACATAGAAGAAAACGACCGTATCAATCTGCATCGTAACGTTGTCACGCGTAATGACGTTTTGAGGAGGGAAATCCGCGACGCGTTCCTTCATATCAATTCGATGGGCCAAGCGATCGAAGAAGGGAACCATGATGTGGATACCCGTGCCCCACGTGGTTCTATAAGACCCAAAGCGTTCGATGATGCCTTTTTCTGTTTGTCTGATAACCTTGACGTTTGCGGCTAGCAAGATAAGGCCAATGACCAAAAAGACGCCAAGAATCACTAAAACAACAATCAATTCGTCCGGCATATTAGTTATTCTCCTTTTCTACAGGCTCTACAATGAGTTTGTTACCATCAATCGCAACGATAGTCGCAATCGTACCCCTTGTCAATTTGTCGGCCTCCTTCAATGGGATTACGGCCCAAGACAAGCCACGGAAAGTCGCTTCGGCAGGGTCCTGCGAATCCCCATCCTTCAGGATCACGATTCTCGTTCCGACAAGGGAATCGGAATTGGTCCTTGTGATTTTTCTCTTGAGAATCTTCGAGAAAAACGGCCGCAAGGTTAAGAAGGCGATCAGCGATACGACAAGGAACACAACGATCTGAACCCAGAGGGGACATCCGGGGATGAACGATATACCAAGGCAAGCCAAAGCGCCCGCGACGAACCAAATCGACAGCAAAGCTTCAGAGACAGCCTCGATGATCAAGGCCACGAGGAAGACCCCCAGCCAAACAAGAGGCATCCATTCCATCGTCATACTCCTTTCTCCTCGGCAATGAGACCAAGATCCTTTTTGAAAATGCAGGACAAGCGAATGGGTTCATCATGTAGATCCAACGCAAGTTTCTCAGCAATCATCTTCGCCAAGGAAGTCGAACTAATCCTGGCATAACTCTTTTTGACGGAAATCGGAAATAGCGTTGCCTTCTGAAGACGCGCAACCGGCAACAAATCCGCGGAAACAGGGGCGATGACCAAAGATTTATCATCTGAAAAGCCGATACGCACAAACTCAACGTCCTCAAAATGCTCTTTTGCTTGGCGGTTCATCGTGATGTTGGTTTTGTATATCGTGATGAAGCAGGGTGCTTCAGAGAGATCAATCCATTCGATGTTCATGTTTGAATCTTATCCATCATTTCAAAGCATTTCAAGGAATTTCAAACTTAATCAAATAGATTGTTCAGAACATCGAACGGTGAGCTTTTTCCGCCGGTCTCTTCTCCTTCCATTGAAAAGGACCAGCCATCTCCCCCGTCCGGTAGCGAAGAGTGGCCGTTAAGGGGCTTGATAGGTGTTTCGCTCCGAAGGACAGAAAAAACGACATCGTCGGTTTCGATTCCGTTCCCGGGGAAAATGTATCCGTCGCAATCATCGTCGGTTTCGTCTTCCAGCAAATCTATCGGACCTTCAACGGCAACTTCCTTTTTGAACGGTTCGTTTGTTCGCGCATCTGCAAGAAGGAGACTTCCGGTTATGATTCCTGAAAAAACCACGATATCGTCGAACTTTTGGAATTCGCCCGAGATCTTGGCGTCTTCAATCCCAAGGAGGGGATATGTTTCCGAAAACCGTTCTTTAGGAAATCGGACACTTTCGTCGATTGGCAAAGGCCGGCCGGCTGGAACGGAACTTCTGAAGACTTTCATTCTCCACGAATCTCCGCGCCAAACTTGATTTTTATGGACTGAATCGCCTTGGAAACGGCCTCAGAAATCTCGGCGTCTTTGAGGGTGTGGTCGGCGCTCGAAAGGGTAAGTGAAAGGGCCAAACTCTTCTTTCCTTCCGGAATGCCTTTGCCCTGGTAGACGTCGAAAGCTTGCACGTCGGCAATCAAGGCCGAGGATTTTTGGATTTCTTTCTTAAGCGATTGATAATCCACTTTTTCTTCAAGCAAAATCGCCAAATCGCGAGATACAGATGGGAATCTAGCGGGGATAGTTGCCTTGGGATTACCAGTTTTGACGTTGCAAACTTCATCGAAATCGATTTCAAAAACAACCGCGGTTTTCAAACCAAAGCGCTTCAACGCATTGGGGTGCAACTCGCCAAGATAACCAACGAGTTTTTTACCGATGCGAATCTCTGCGGAACGGCCGGGATGCATCTCATCCCCTCCAAGCGTCCATGGGACGAGGGAATAGCGGTTGGGCTTAATCTCGAGTACTTCAAAAACGTTTTCGAGCAAGCCCTTGGCATCGTAGAAATCAAACGGTTTCTCGCCGATTCTTCCTTGGGCTTTGCGGTTGCCAACCAAAACACCGGCTAAATAGCGGGTTTGCACGCCACGAGCATCGATATCCGAAACTTCAAACAACCCGAAATCCTTATTTTGCCGGGCAACGTTAAACGCGGCGCTCTCAAGAACGGATGGAAGCAAGGAAGCCCTGACAAAGGCGCGATCAACGGTCAGGGGATTCTTCAACCGATAGGGTTTCGCGTTCGAAAGATAACGGAAAGAGAGAGTCGAAGCTTCCGGGACAAGGGTGTAGGTAAGAACTTCGTTTAGGCCGAGTCCCCGAAGCATCCTGCGGACATCATTTTTCTTGCGTTGCTTCTCGGTCAAGCCCGCAACGGAAAGTCGAGTAGAGGGCAACTCGCTTTTGATATGATCGAGGCCAAGAATACGAATGACCTCCTCCGTAATATCGGCTTGCCCGTCCATATCGATTCGATAGCTCGGGACTCTTACAGATAGTTTATCGCCGGAGACATCTGTAATCAGATAATCACGTTTCAGGGCTCTTAGAATTTCTTCCGGCTGGAACTGGGTTCCGAGACGGCCGTTGATATAGGAAAACGAGGTTTCGATAACTCGATCGGCATGGGCGAAGACATCGTAACGAACCGTCTCGGCAATGCTGTTCGCGCCGGCAAAAGCGGCAAGAGACTCGGACGTTTTCGCCTGGACGTATTCCATTTGGTCGGGGTTGATTCCTTTGCAAAAGCGAAGGCTCGAATCGCTGGAAAGACCGATGCGGTTGGACGTATGGCGAATGGAGGCGCCATCGAAATAAGCGGCTTCGACGACGATGTTTTTTGTATTCTCATCGACGCGGCATGCATCCGCAGTCATGACCCCCGCCAAGCACATAGGTTTCCCGCCGCTGGTGACCACCAAATCGCCTTTCTCAAGGGCGTAACGATTGCCATCCATCGCAAGGAAATCTTCGTTGAGGTCGTCGCGAACAATAAGTTCGGGCACGGGAAGCTTATCAAGGTCATACATGTTGAGGGGCTGGCCCGTGAGAAGCATGATGTAGTTCCCGATATCGACGATGTTGTTGATGGAACGGATCCCACAATTCTCGTGCATCCGTTTCATCCAAAGCGGAGATTCCTTCGTTTGAACACCACGAATTACCCTGGCGGTGAAAATCGGACATTTGTCCGTTTGGGAACCCACGACGAAAGACGCGGCCGTTAACGATTGGGATTTCAGGTCGTCCCCGATGAACGGCTTTTCGAGAAGGCAGGAAACCTCACGGCAAACATTCTCAAAGGAATACAAATCGGGACGATTCGGCAATATTGAAAGGTCAAGAGCGACGTCATCGAGACCGAGATACCCAAGAACATCGACGCAGCCGACCGGGGCATCGGAGGGCAGTTCTTCGATTCCACCGCATTGGGCTTCGGATAGGTACTTTTTGTCGACTCCGAGCTCAAGAAGGGAGCAACACATCCCGTCGCTCTCTACGCCGCGAATTCTGCTCGGCTTGATTTCTCCCCCAGGAAGCTTTGCTCCATTTCTGGCGACGATGACCTTCAAGCCTTCTCGAGCGTTGGGGGCGCCGCAAACGATTTGGTGCACCCCGAACTCAGGCCCTTCGTCAACTTGGAGAACGTGGAGATGGTCAGAATCCGGGTGGGGATTGCAAGACAAAATGCGCCCGATAACGAGGTTTGTTCCCTGAGCAAAAGGAGAGACCTCCTCGACCTCCGCTCCGGCAAAGGTCAGTTTCGCCGCGAGTTCTTCCGGGGTGATTTCGGAAAGATCTACGTGTTTTGCTAAATACTTGAAAGAAACTTTCATTTGTCAGTCCTCACTTTCCAGCGAACGGTTCCAAGAAACGAATGTCGTTTGCGTAGAACCGCCGAATATCATCGATTCCATAGCGAAGCATGGCAACCCGCTCGACGCCGACGCCAAACGCAAAGCCCGTCCATTCATCGGGGTCATACCCGCATGCTTTCAGGACCTTGGGATTAACCATGCCGGCCCCGAGGATTTCAATCCATCCCGTGCCCTTGCACATGGCGCATCCTTTTCCTCCGCAATTGAAGCAAGACACATCGACCTCAACGCTCGGTTCCGTAAATGGGAAATAGGAGGAACGGAGGCGAATCTCGCGTTTTTCGCCAAACATCTTCTTGGCAAAGAGTTCCAAAGTCGCTTTCAAATGAGCCATGGAAATATTCTTGTCGATCACCAGGCCCTCGATTTGTGCAAATTGATGGCTGTGGGTCATATCGTCGTCGTCACGGCGATAGGCCTTGCCGGGGCAAATCAGTTTGATTGGGCCTTTCGGGTTCTTTTCAAGCATCGCATGGGCTTGAGCAGCGGAGGTTTGGGTGCGAAGAAGCAAGTCGTCATCTCCTTCGATATAGAAGGTATCTTGCATATCACGAGAAGGATGGTCCTTAGGAACGTTTAGCAATTCGAAATTGAATAAATCCGTTTCGACGTCTCGGCCTTCCGCGACTTCGTAACCCATCGTCAAAAAGATGCTGGTGACTTCGTCGATGACCTCGTAATAAGGATTCTTTTTCCCGATGGGTTCTTTGCGACCGGGAAGAGTAATGTCGATGGCCTCAGCAGCGAGTTTTTGATCGAGTTTTTTCGCTTCAATCGCGGCCTTCTTCTCTTGATAGGCTTCGTCGACGATTTTACGGGCCCCATTCACGGCAGCGCCAAAGGCGGCCTTGTCGGTTGGGGCGATTTCCCTCATGTGATTCATGAGGGAGCTGATGCTTCCTTTTTTCGCGAGGAACTCCGCAAAGAAGGCCGCCAACGTGATGTCGTCTGCGACTGTTTCAAGTTGTTCAAGCGCTTTGTTCTTTAACGTCTCGCATTCTGCGATGTAATCCATGTTTGACCTCCAAAAAATAAAAGGGACGGCAGGGAACGGAAATATCCGCGGTGCCATCCCTCATTCATCATCCCAGTACGGGTAATGCTCTCTTTCCCTATAACGCGGGGCGGCTGCGTTTCCGCAGCGTTCTCCAAGACGAATTCGCGGGCTTCCTGCGGAAGGGTCTCACTATCCCTTCTTCCCTTTGTTCGGAAGCGGATCCGTTACTACTTCTTTTCAACGAACAGCAATATTCTAATCTCTTTCCCTAAAAAGGGAAGAGGCATAAGCGGTCCTCAGTTGCCTTCTCCGGAAGAGGAGCCATCACGATTCCAAGTTGGAAAAGTAAAGGGAGTCTCGAAATCCGTTTTTTCCTCTTCGGTCAAGCGATCAACCTTCACCTTTTTCGAACCGTATTCCCTCGCGATATCGAAATTGAGTTTCCAGGCGCCCGTCGGGAGAATGTAGGACTGATTTTGATAATCCAACGGCTCTTTTCCATAAAGAGTTTCGAGAAGTGCATCGTGATCAAAAGATGCGATATCCACTGCGAAAGACTCGGAAACAACGCCGGCATTAGTCGAATACTCGACGGACCGTAAGAAGCCACGGAAATCGATTCCCGTAAGAATCGAATCCAGTTTTGCCTCGAATTCCTCTACCGTTGGCATCTCGGGAAGTCCGAAGGACCCCTCATACGAAGAAAGGGAATAGGAAGAATACTCATCGAAAACGCCATGCAGATCTTCATAGAAGGCCATGAGCAAAGACTTTAAAGAAGTTTCGTCATCGATGCGAACGGTAATGCGTTCCAAATCGCCGCTCTTCGCAAAACTAAAGCAATCCGGAATGACTTCATCGGAAGGATCGCTCGCGGAAATATAAGAGCAAATCCCCTGAACGACATTGTATTGCTCATCCGTCAAAACGTGGCTTCCTTGATCAACGAGTTCCCAAGAAGGATCGTCAAAGAGAGTCCTTAGGCCAAGCTGCAAAATGTAGTTCACAAGCGGTTGCTTGGAAAAATCGGCATATAAAGTCCCGTTTTCAAGGTAAGCCCGCGCTTCAAAGGGGATGGAGGCGTTGTTGCCAACGAAAGAAGGGAGCGAGGCGCCGGCAACCTTGAAATTGGTCTGGGGAATCGTCAAAGAAGCGGCCATTTTCTCGCGGCCGCGACCGAACGCATTGATCTTGACGTCGCCGGAAAAGGATTCTGCGGACAAGGAAATATCCTTCCAAGCAGAAGGGGTCTCGGAATCCATTTCCGTCATTTCCAATCCAAATGCCACGGGTCCACCCGACAGCGCAAAAGAGAAATCCTGTTGGTAAGCGGCATAGCGCAAAGCCAGGAGATAGTTATTCAAATAGTCTTCCGGATCTTGCTGGTCTTCGACATTAGTCGTGGAAGAGGACGAAGTTACCTGATCGTCGATGGAAGAGGAAACATCCGCGCGAGAAACCCCGCACGAAGCCATTAGCGCAGCCGAAGCTACGAGAAGCAAAGTTTTTGTCAGCGAATCCTTCATAAGGGCCTCCTTAGAGCACATTCTCTATCTAAGAAATCTTACATCGAGAGCACAGAGAAATCTAACGATTCATACTTGGCGAAAATGATACATGAGAATGCCTCCCGCGATGCCGACATTCAAGGACTCCATGCCTTTCATTGGGATGCGGATAAGGTGATCACAATGTTCTCTGACCCATTCAGAAATTCCTCGCCCTTCGTTTCCAAGGACAAGGGCGATGCCTGCCCCTGCGGAAAAAGAGGCGGAATCAAGGTCCTCGGCTCCTTTCAAAGCAGTTCCCACCACCGATAATCCCCGCTGACACAAGGATTCAAAGCCCTCTTCAAGGCTTTTGCAAATGATGAGATTGGTCAAAAACAAAGCCCCCTGTGTCGACGCGATGCTCTTTGCGTTGATGGGCGAGCAGGTTCCTGGCAAGAGCATGACATCATCAAAGCCAAAAGACGCCGCCGTTCGAATCAAAGTTCCGACGTTCCCAGGATCTTGAACGCGATCGAGCACCAAAACTTTTTTGCCTAAGGGCTTATTCTTGGGAAGATGGGCGATTCCAAGGATAGGCTCGGGATTCTTCGAAACGCTGATTTTTTCAATGATCTCCCGGGTGACAAGGAAGGTCTTAACCTCAGTAAATCCTGGGTCCTTGACGGCGAAAACTTCATCGAGACAACCGGCGGTTCTTGCCATCTCCACCATATGAAAGCCTTCGACTAAAAACCGCTCAGGACGCGGATTTTTCGATAACAGGGCAGCGTCCTTAATCTTTGGGTTGGCGCGGCTGGAAATAATCTCAGACATAGATTCCTTTTTTCAATTTTCGCGAATGGATTTTGTATTGGGGGTCGTACTTTTTAACAATAGCATAAAAATCCTTTTGATGCCCACGGACAAAACAATGGGCCAATTCGTGGATGATCAGGTAATCCACGATCTCCGGGGCATAACAAATCGCAAGAGTCGTGAAGGTGATGACATGACGGGCGAGGTGATTTACGCCGAATCGAGTGCTCATCGTTCTCACGCGAATGGAAGGAGCGTAGGGCACTCCCATGATCCGAGCCCATTCGCTCGCGCGTTTAATAAAATAGGAAAGGCCGACCTTCATCAAAAATCCTTCGATGTCTTTTGGCGATCGGCTCCCAACTTCTTCTTTCTTTCCGAGAATCAACAAGGTTTTCCCGTCATAAATTTTTGGCAATTCCGATTCGAAATGGCAGGCAGAGTTCTTCTTCGAATTCTCGAGGATTCTCGCCGCGTGTTTGGAAATCGCCCAATCAACCTCAGAGGGGCACATCATCGCATATCGCGGAGCGGAAACAAGCAACGTTTTTTTGTCTTTGGAGGAAACGCGCAGCACAAAGCCCCTTTTTCTGCGAAAAGAAACACGGACAGGGTGCAATACACCATTGATTTCGTATGTTTTGTCAATGACGTAAACCGCTTTTTTCATTAAGTAAGTGTTCCTTTCGTCAGCAAACCCGTTTACAATTCCTGCGTTATGGAAAAAATCCTCATCTCCGCCTGCCTCGTCGGGGACAACACCCGATTCGATGGCGGCAATAATCTCCTTCCCAACTTGCCGGAATTAAACGAGTTTTACGATTTGGTTCCTTTTTGCCCCGAAGTCCAGGGTGGACTAGCCACGCCCCGTCAACCCGCCGAAATCCGGAGGGGAATCGTCAGGACCGAGCTCGGGGTCGATTTGACTCAGTACTATATCGAAGGAGCAAAAAAAGCATACTCGCTTTGCCGTTTTTTGGGAATTCACACCGCCGTCTTGAAAGAGAATTCGCCCTCTTGCGGCGTTCACAAAATCCATAACGGAAATTTCGATGGCAAACTGGTCGATGGAATGGGGATCACGGCTGCTTATCTGAAGAGCAAAGGGATTCGTGTCTTGAGCGAAGCGGATTTGGAGTCATTCATCGCGGAGCTACGCGACCGTCGGGCGCGCCGTGAGGCCTATTTGGAACGGCAGGCCCAATGGCAAGAAGAAAAGGCCCAAGATTCCCAACGCGAAAAACCCCGTCAAGAAAAGCGCGATTTCAACACTTCCCACCATCATGTTGGAGGCGGTAATAAGCGTGCCTACGAAAACAAATCCGGTGGCAGGAAGCAAAGATCGGATTTCAAGCAAAAGAGCGATAGCCGCCCGTATTCCGGAAAGCCCGGTGGACGCAAACCATTCAAAGGGAAAAGCGCCAGCTATCACGCAAATCGGCCAAAGCCCGGCAACAAAAAAGGCGAATAACGCAAGTCAGAAGGAGACATCAAAACCCTTGATCATGCTCTTCTTCTGACTTTTCTTTTTCCGTTACGGACGCGTGAACTTTTTCAATCATTTCCATACTTTGAAGAAACAGCAGCCCAAGAACAAGAAGGAACAGCCCGGTGAGGACGAAGCCACAAAAATAGATCAATGACAAACGCGAAGCCAATTCGGAAATCGATTCGGAATCCGATGGTTTCGTGAAAAGGATCAAGATTCCAACGATGCAGAACGCGGCGAATAAGCAGCCAAGAAGGATTGTTCCGGTCTTCTTGGTTTTTTCGAAATGATCAACCATAAAATTCCTCCACGAAAAAAACGAAAAGAGGGAGACGCGATGGTCGGCGCATTGTGAATGCAATCGAACAAAGAGATTTGCGTCTCCCTCTAAGGCTTGCTTAGCCCGAAGGAGCGATTGGAGCGAGCACAGAAGTTCCAAGCCAAGGAACGCAGTGGCTGAGATGCGTGTCCTTCTCTCCTTTTTGGTCAGCCAAGCCAAATGGGGAGATAAAGGATTGGAAGCGTTCCACCGAAGAACGCCTGACATCCGTGCAAGGTGAACGGCCATTTCCGCTCAAGCCCTATTTTCTTTTAGACAAAAAAAGGCCCTCTTTTTCCCGCGAAAAGCCAATCGGCTTACCATTGAAGGAAAAAGAGGGCAAAAAGTAAATTAAGAGCGGAGCAGGAAAACGGCGAACAAGACGACGAGGGCCAAGGTGAAAACGATGGACAAGGCAAAAACAAGAATATTCTTGCGTTTGGACGCCTTGTTTCTCCTTTCTCCTTCCGGGGAATAGGCGCTCACGATTTCTCGGGCGTCATCCCGCGTTTTCTTGCGTTGCTTTTTTGTTGATTCACCTAGTTGGGGCATGCGCTTATTTTACTTTCAAAAGAAAAGGGCCTCAAGCAACTTGAGGCCCTTGCGTCAAAGGCTTAGTAAACCCTCTTTTCGGTGACGGGGTCGAAGATGTGGGCTTTCTTGAGGGAGAAGGCAATCTGCATTTCGTCGCCGATCTTGATTTCGTGGACGAGAGGGATCTTGGCAACCATGTCGATTCCGCCGAAATCCGTGTGGATGTAGTATTCGTGGCCAAGAAGCTCGGCGACCGCGACCTTGATGGTGTAGGCTTCGCCAAGTTCGTCTTTGGTGGCGTCAGCAATGTCGTGGATGTCCTCCGGACGAATGCCGTAGACGATCTCGTGATCGCCGGAAACGGAAGCCTTGAGTTTTTCAATCTTGGCAGCCCAATCGGCAGCTTGTTTCTCGAGTTTTTCGTCTTTCCCGTTCTTTGCGGCGAGTTGCTCGGCGACCTTCGCGGCTTCTTCTTCCGCAAGTTTGACTTCGCCGAGATAGAAGGCATCGTGAGCGGCTTTCGCTTCTTTGGAAAGGGGGATGCGGACGCCGTTGCTCAAAACGATGACGCCATCGGAATAGACGGCTTTCATGACGTTCATGGCCGGGGAGCCGATGAAGGTGGCGACAAAGAGATTGGCGGGATGGTTGTAAATCTCGATCGGGCTGCCAATTTGCTGGACGCGGCCGAGTTTCATGACGACGATGCGGCTCGCCATGGTCATGGCCTCGGTCTGGTCGTGGGTGACGTAGATGGTCGTCGCCCCGATGGCTTCGTGGAGCTTGATGATCTCGGAACGCATCTGGACGCGGAGTTTGGCGTCGAGGTTGGAGAGCGGTTCGTCCATCAAGAAGAGCTTCGCGTTGCGGACGATGGCACGGCCAAGGGCGACACGCTGACGCTGGCCGCCGGAGAGGGCCTTCGGCTTGCGGTCGAGATATTCTTCGATTTGGAGGATCTTGGCGGCTTCGCGGACGCGGCGATCGATTTCCTCTTTCGGAAGGTGACGGATTTTGAGGCCGAACGCCATATTGTTGTAAACCGTCATGTGCGGATAAAGGGCGTAGGACTGGAAGACCATCGCGATATCGCGGTCTTTCGGGGTGCGGTCATTGGAATACTCGCCGTCGATCCAGAGCTCACCGGCGGAAATGTCCTCGAGACCCGCGATCATGCGAAGGGTCGTGGATTTGCCGCAGCCGGAAGGTCCGACGAAAACGATGAATTCTTTCCGAGCGATTTCCAAGTTGAAATCGAAAACGGCTTGCACGTTGTTATCGTAGATCTTGTCGATGTGACGAAGGGAAACATAGCCCATGTTCGCATCTTTTTCGGGGACGGCAACAGCGGTTTCAGTCTTTTTGTCTTTTGACATAAATCAGTATGTCCTCCATTTGCGATGTATGATAGCGCTTTCACAAACGGTTATCTAGTGCACGATGCACAAATTAACGGAAATCACCGTGATAGGAGTTTTCCAATTGGAAATAAAGCTCGAGAAAAAGGGCGTTGTGGTAGTCGCGGATGTCGAGATTCGTCTGCTCTATGAATTGGTTCAAGCGATAAAGGAACGTGTTTCGGTGGATGAAAAGGCATTTCGCGGCGAGAATCCCGTCGAGCCCGCACCGAAGGTAGGTCCCGGCCGTGAGCATGAGTTCGTGAGGGATCGTCTCAAACCGGGCTTTGATCAAGGGATAAGACGAATAATTCCCAAACGACATCTCTTTCAAAATGACGTCGGTCGGGAAGAGCGCTTGATTCGGATAATAGGCAAAAGCCTCGGCCAAGAGCTTCTTCTCCAACGCGCCAAAACCATGGCTCACGAGAAAAGAAATGGAAATCCCGAGGTCGTCGCGCATGACCGAAAGCAAGGGAACGAGTTCCGCGACCTTCTTGGCGTCCGCGACAAACCAGCCTTCCGTCGGGGAAGAATAATCAACGCCTTCGACGCCGATGTCAGACAGAATGTCTTCGAACGCAATCCGATCAAAGGCCGCCGACGTCTTGAACAAATAGTGTTTTTCCATGGATCAGGCCTTGAGGAGGAAACACTCGAACGGGCGAAGGGTGAAGACGTGGTCTTGGAGAAGCGCCTCGCCATAATTGTGCAAATAGCAATCCTCGACGGAGTAATAGAACGGGAACCTTACGTCATGGTCGCGCATATTGGCGATGACGAACAGCTTTCCCGCCTCGCTTTCGTGGACGTAGGCGATGACGTCCGGGTTTTCGATTTCGAGGAAGGTGAGCTTCCCGTTCATGAGTTTTTGAATCTCGGGGTCCCTGCGTTTCCAGATGGCGTATTGAGCATAATTGATGATCGACCACGGGTCTTCCATCTCGTCGAGGGCGTTCACCCCCTGCAAGTAGTTTTCGTTGACTTTGATGAAGGGGTTCCCGGTCGTGAAACCCGCGTTCGGCTCGCGGTTCCACTGGAAAGGCGTCCTGGCATTCGTCCTGGAGCAGCGGCAAAGGTATTTGAGGATTTGCTCGTCGGAATAGCCTTGGGCCCTCTTCTCCGCGATGTCGTTGCGATTGCCGCAGTCATTCGCGAAATCGTCAAGCGAGGTATAGGTTACGTTGCTCATCCCGATCTCGTCGCCGTTATAAAGGAAAGGCGTCCCATAAAGGAAGAGCAAAACGGTCAGCAACGCTTTCGCGGATTCGTTTCGATGTGCGAGGGAGCCGTATTGGCTTAGCACCCGCGGATGGTCATGATTGTCCCAATAAAGAGGCATATCGGCTTTGCCGTTGCAAATGCGGTACCAGCGTTCGAAGGCCCTTTTGAGACCGACGACATCGGTCACGATTTCCTCGTCGCTCTTGTCGATGGACCCATAAGCCCCGTTGCTCCAAGCCGTGTCGAAATTGAAGACCATGTCGATGCTGCCATGGTCATAGGAAGAATAATCCAAGGCTTTTTCGGGGGAGAGGTCGCCGCCGACTTCACCGATGGCCACGCAATCGTAATGGTCAAGGACTTTCTCGCGGAATTCCCGCAAGTAACCGAATAGATCGTTTCGGTTCGAGAAGCGCCCGGTATCGAAAGCGAGGCCGTTTTCGTCAACGGGAAAATCGGAATCCGCGAACGTCTGGTCTTTCCCGAGGTGGGCAAGGGCGTCGAGGCGGAACCCATCGACCCCCATGTCGAGGTAAAAACGGGCGATTTTGTAGTATTGTTCTCGGAGTTTCGGGTTGCCCCAATTCACATCCGGCATCTTCTTCGAAAAGATGTGGAGGTAAAAATCATCCGTCCCGGGGATCCTTTCCCAGGCGGAAGTCGCGAAGAAGCCCTTCCAGTTGTTTGGGGGAAGGAGCTTTCCGTTTACGGTCTTTCCCTTGCGGATGTAGTAGTAGCCACGCTCCTCGCTCGAGGGGTCGGCCAATGCTTTGCGGAACCACGGGTGCTCATCGGAAGTATGGTTCATGACCAAGTCAATCGCGATCCGGATGCCCCTCGCGTGGGCCTCAGTTAGCAAGCGTCGGAAATCATCCATCGTCCCATACGCGGGATTGATCGAGTAATAATCGGAAACGTCGTAACCGTTATCGTCCATCGGGGAAGCGAAAATCGGGCAAATCCACAAGAGGTTCACGCCGAGGTCCCGAAGATAATCGAGTCGCGAGATGATGCCGGGAATGTCCCCGATTCCATCCCCGTTCGAGTCCTGAAAAGACTGCGGATAAATAATGTATCCGACGGCATCGCGCCACCAATGTGTTTTATTCATGTGGACATTATCGCACTTTTTCGCGGAATTGGTGCATTTTTCGGGTTCTGGGTTGCCTTTCTTCTCGATTACTGGACCGAATGAACATTTTGTCCAAAACTTTTCAGCCAGTTTCTCAAGGGACCGGCTTTTATATTTCGCAACATGTGGTATAGTGCTAGCACTATGTCGCATGTCTGGAACACCGTAAAACGAATGCTCAAGGGCCACGTCGGCATCTATGTTTTGTCCTATGTGTTCCAGTTTTTGATGTGCCTTTGCTCCGTTTTCTCGACATTTCTAACGTCTGTTTTGGTCGATACCTACATGGGGCAGCTTTCGAAAGCGGCCTTCCTGGAGAAATGGGTTGCCCAAATCGTCGCGGGCGGTTCCGACATCGAAAGCCTTTACGGAAACACCAACATCATCGGATTCTGGGTCCTCGGCAGCGCCGTGGTCCTTGTCCTCATTTCCATGATTCGCATGATCCTAAGGGCGCGCGTCTCGAGCCTGATCAACCGCCACATGCAAGACGAGATGTATGACCATCTGCTGGGACTGCCTTTTTCCTATTACAAACAAGCCAAGCCCGGCGACCTCATCCAAACCTGCACGCAGGACGTCGATACCATCCGCAAATTCTTGATCATGCAGACCTCCCAAGTCCTTTATTCCCTCTGGATGCTCGTCTTCTCCCTCATCGTTTTGTTCCAAATCCATTTCCTTCTCGCCCTTTCGACGCTCGTCTTCATGGTTCCGCTTTTCATTTTCAGTTTCTTTTTCATCAAGAAGGTCCGCAAGGCCTACCGCGCCGCCGATGATGCCGAGGCCCAGATCGTCGACCGCTTGAACGACAACCTCGCGGGCGTTCGCGTCATCAAGGCCTTTTCTGCCGAGCAAAAGGAAATCGCGGCCTTCGAAAAAGACCTTCTCGCCTATCAGAAAGTCTCCCGTTACGACCGCTTCTTGGAATCGTTCTTCTATTCCTTCAGCGACATCTTCATCTTCTTCTCCCGCTCCATCGCGGTCGTCACCGCGGTCGCCCTTTGCTTCGAGGGCCTCATCTCCGGCGGGAGCGTCGCCATTTCCTTCACGTTCGTCAACATGATGGTCTGGCCTTTGCGCGATGCCGCCCAGACGATGTCCGCCTTCGGCCAGGTCATGGCCGCAAGCGACCGCATCCAGCTTCTTTTAAGCGCCCCTCTTGAGAACATCGAGGAAGGCGACGAAGCTCCTCTCCACGGCGATATCGTCTTCGACCACGTCTCGTTCCACTATCCGGATGAGCCCGACAACGACGTCGTCAAGGACGTCTCGTTCCACATCCCAGCCGGTTCCACCTGCGCGATCATGGGGCGAACGGGATCGGGGAAAAGCACGCTTTACGCCTTGCTTACCCGCCTTTACGAAACGACGGGCGGAACGATCTTCTTCGATGGCGTCGACGCCAAAACGAAGTCCAAGAAAATCCTTCGGCAAGACGTCGCAAGCGTCCTTCAAGATCCCTTCCTCTTCTCCCGCTCCATCGAGGACAACATCCGCATCGCCGTCCCAGAGGCGACCCACGCTTCCGTGGAGAAAGCCGCGAGAACGGCGGAAATCGACGAGGCAATCCTCCATTTCGACCAAGGCTATGCCACTCCCGTCGGGGAAAAGGGCGTGACCCTTTCCGGCGGCCAGCGGCAGCGAGTCGCGATTGCCCGCGCCCTTTTGCCAAACGCCCCGATCATCGTCTTTGACGACT
>JAEDJP010000117.1 GCA_016296285.1 Bacilli bacterium | reverse complement strand
TCAGACTAATTGCCGAATGCAAGGGATAAACGGACATAACATTTAGAATCAGCAAAATTCGCGATTCGCTAAGTTTTCGCTTGAAGAGAATCCCGCGATGAGTAAAATGTTTTTGCCTTGGGGTGTAGCCAAGTGGTAAGGCATGGGTCTCTGAAACCCACATGCGCTGGTCCGATCCCAGCCACCCCAGCCAACGAAACGAAAATGTCCCCGGGAACGAATCCTGGGGATTTTTTGTTCGAGGAAGCGTTGATCAGTCCGCTTGGAGAATCGTCTTGACGATCTTGATCATCGTCTCGAATTCGGAAACGGAGAGGTATTCGAAACGCCCATGATGGTTGTAGCTGCCGGTCCCGAGGTTCGGTGTCGGGCAGCCCTTGAACGAGAAGGTCGCTCCATCGGTCCCGCCGCGAATCGGGGGATAGACGGGCTCGATGCCGAGGCTCTTGAACGCCGCGGTGGCTTTCTCGACGGCCTCGGGATGGACGTCGAGGATTTCCTTCATGTTCCGGTAATCGTCTTGGATGGACACGTCGATCTTGATGCCGGGATATTCCTTCTCAAGCGTCGCAGCCACTTCCGCAATCTTGGCTTTCCGCTTCTCGAGGATGGCCCGGTCATGGTCGCGAAGGATGTAATGGAGGGAGGCGGTATCGACGTTCCCTTTGATCCCGACGAGATGGTAGAACCCTTCGTGTCCTTCCGTCGTCTCGGGACGCTCGGAAGAAGGCAAGAGGCCATCGAAACGGAACGCCACGGTCTGGGCGTTGACGAGCTTGCCCTTGGCTTCGCCCGGGTGGATGGAAATGCCGTGGATGACGATGTCCGCGTGGGCCGCGTTGAAGGTCTCGAACGCGATCTCGTGGATGTCGCTCCCATCGATCGTGTAGGCGTATTTCGCCCCGA
This sequence comes from Bacilli bacterium, assembly GCA_016296285.1. Classification (GTDB taxonomy): domain Bacteria; phylum Bacillota_I; class Bacilli_A; order RFN20; family CAG-826; genus Alloenteromonas. The sequence goes on along the minus strand of JAEDJP010000117.1, from coordinate 2,824 downwards.
AGGTGGCCGCGTCGAAATGGTCGGGGCCGCGCCCGATTTCCTCGTCGGGGGTGAAACAGAAGCAGATGGGATGGTGACGAACCTCGGGATGGGAGGCGAAGTAGGCGAGGACGGACATGATGACCGCGACCCCGGCTTTGTCGTCCGCCCCGAGGAGGGTATCCCCGCTCGTGACGACGAGATCGTCCCCGATGTGGCTCCCGAGGGTCGGGAATTCCTTGGGAGACATCGCGTATTCGTCGTTCAAATGGATCGTGCCCCCGTCATAACGTTCGATGATTCGGGGTTTCACGTCCTTGCCGGAGCATTCCGAGGCGGTGTCCACGTGGGCATTGAGGCCGATCGGGTCCAAGGAGGGATCGCCCGCGAGCTTGCCATAGAGGATCCCGAATTCGTTGATGAAGGAGGGGATTCCCATCGCGTCGAGTTCCTCCTTGAGGAGGCGCGTCAAATCGAGTTCCTTCGCCGCGCTTGGGACGGTGAGGCTCGTTTCGTCGCTCTGGGTATCGATTTTGACATACCGCAAGAAGCGGTTCAGGTTTTCGTTCATGGTGGTTTCCTTTCTTAAGAGATGGTGCCGACCGCGGCATCGAGGAAGGCCTCGAGGATCGCGTCGTGATATGGGGCCAGCCCTTCACGGCCAGACGAAGCGACTTCCTTGTCCGAGAGGACTTTCGTTTCAACGCGAGAATCCCGGAGATAGGAGAGGCTTTCGCGTTCGAGACGCTCCGCGGTGAAATAGGTTCTCTTGATGACCCCGTCCTCGATGAGGTCGTTGTAGAAGACCCCGGACATATCGATGACGTCGCCCCGTTTCTTTCCGTTCCCTTCCGGGTTCACGTGGTAGAGGGTCGGGACATAGCCCGTCTCGTATCCCGCGGGGTTGTCCTCCGCCTCGTCGAGCCCGTATTCGATCTTGAAGGCGTCGTAGAGGGCTTGGGCCTCTTTTTGGTATTGGTTCGCGTTCTCGGAGGTGGATTTGTGATAGATGACCCCGTCGACGAGGACCGACCCGATCCCCACGGCATCCATGTCGATGATGTAGGAATCCTCGATGCCTTCGGGGTGCGTTTCGTAATAGGCGCGGTAGGACGTCGACTGCATGTAGGCGCAATCCCCGCACGTCTGCCGGCTGAAGTAGATGGTGAAGGGAGCAAGCCCGTCATAGAGGGCGCTTAGCTGCTCGCGGCTCAAGAAGTGCACGCGGGGGAGCGTGATGCGGTCGAGCATGTAACGCCGGAAGGTCGGGTAATCGCGATAGAAGTCGGTGTCTTCCGGGACGTCCGCGTTTTGGTAGGCGACCTTGCCGTCGCGGAAGATCGCGAGCGTCGCTTTCTGGGAACCGATGTCGAGGCCGTGATCCTCGCGGAGCTCGTTGCTGTAGAGGTAGTGGAAGAGGACGTTGGTCTCTTGCTGGAAACGGACGATGTTGTTCTGGTGGAACGTTTGCCAGCATCCGCAGGTCTCGTGGGCGTCGCCAAGGACGATGAGCAGGAAATTCTCCTTGCGCTCGATCATGGCTTCCAAGGCGCTCTCGTCCTCGAGCTTCTTCATGTGGGAGGTCGCGGTGATTTCGGTCTCGGAAGTGTATTCTTTCGACCCGAAAAGCAAAGGCACTTTGGCCGGGATTTCCCCGTTCCCGCACCCTGTGAGCGTGCACGCTAGCGGGAAGAGGCATAGAAGAAAATTGAGGCGATTTTTCATGTCGAAATCATTGTAAAGAAATTCGTGATTTTTGGAAGCGAAATTTTAAAGAAAAAACGCGAAATTTTTTTGACGAGATTTCTTCGATAGTGCCGAAGAAAAGCCAACTTTTTTCTTTTTGAATTTTGCTGGGGTAAAAATGAACGAAAAAAAGTGTTGCATTTTGGGGGTCGAAACCCCATTATTTTCGCCGTTGAACTGAAGCGCCGTTGCTAAGGTTCTCACTCTGTACTTATCTTTCTAGACCAAAACCATGGAGGGACAATTATGGATGGTGTGTCGGATACGATCATCGGCTTGCGCCACGTGTGCAAGCAATTCGACGGGACGACGGTTGTCGATGACTTCAACCTCGATGTCAAAAGAGGCGAATTCATCACGATCCTTGGGCCGTCGGGATGTGGGAAAACCACAACGCTTCGCATGATAGCGGGTTTCGAGCTCCCGAGCTCGGGCCAAATCTTGCTCAATGGGCAGGATATTTCCTTGCTGCCGCCTTATAAGCGGCCCGTCAACACGGTGTTTCAGCATTATGCCCTGTTCCCGCATCTGGACGTTTACGACAACGTCGCCTTCGGCCTCAAGCTCAAGAAGGTGCCGGTGCCCGTCCTCGACAAGGAAGGGAAACCCGTCCTCGACAAAGACGGCACCCCGAAAGTCAAATTGAAGCATTTGCCCGCGAAGACGATCGACGAGAAGGTCTCCCGCGCCCTCAAGCTCGTGGACCTCGAAGAGATGGAAGACCGCGATGTCGGCACCCTCTCCGGCGGTCAGCAGCAGCGCGTCGCGATCGCCCGCGCCATCGTCAACGAGCCGAAGGTCCTTCTCCTCGACGAGCCCCTTTCCGCCCTTGACCACAAGATGCGCAAGGACATGCAGCTCGAACTCAAGGAAATGCACCGCAAGCTCGGCATCACCTTCTTCTACGTCACCCACGACCAAGAAGAAGCCCTCACGATGTCCGACCGCATCATCATCATGAAGGACGGCGTCGTCCAGCAGATCGGGACGCCGGAACAAATCTATAACGAGCCCGTCAACGCGTTCGTCGCGGACTTCATCGGGGAATCCAACATCTACAACGGCACGATGGCGGGATCCAAGAAGGTCCGTTTCATCA
>JAEDJP010000116.1 GCA_016296285.1 Bacilli bacterium | reverse complement strand
TTTTTTGTTTCCCTAATGCAATGCTTGCAACCGACCGTTCGGTAGGTTTAATTCCTGATGGATTCCAAAGGAGGATTCGCGCGATGGAAAAAGCCAATACGAAGCAAAGAGAAGTCAAACTCGTCTCTACCATGATCCTCACGGGTATCCTTTAAGGATAAGCCCGTTTTTTCAGTCCGCAATTTTGAACATTTTGGCTTGACAAGTCAAATTTTTCCTTGCAATTTATACGAGTCATTCAATGTAAGGTTCTTGATATGTGGAATGAAAAACCCTCCAAATTTGGCCTGTTGCACATCGGTTTCATCGTGCTCGCCCTCGTCTTGTTCGGGCTAGGCATTTATCTCGGGAGGAAGTATTCCGGCGAAGAATATGCGAAGAAACGCAATTGGTTCCTCGCGGGGGTCGGGTTCTTCCTGATCGTCTTCGAGATCATCAAGATTTCCCTTTCCGTTGCTTGGGGCGAAGGCGGGATTTCGCTTATCCCGTTCCAAATCTGCTCGACCCCGATGTACCTTTTGCCTCTTTTCCCGTTTCTAAAGGAAGGCAAGGTCAAGGATGCCGTCATCGGGTATCTTTCGACCGTCGCCCTCGCGGCCGCGCTTTGCTACTACGTGAACCCAAGCGCGATGACCCGTACCTACTACGTTTTCCTCTCGCTTCACTCGGGCTTCTACCACGCGATTCTCGCCGGGGTTCTCTCCTTTGTCCTCGCCGCGCATGAAGTTTGGAACAAGAAGGGATTCTTCAAGGCCTTGGTCGGCTATGCGATCTTCACGGTTTTCTCCTTGATCGCGGTCGGGGCGAACTTCGCGGTGAACGCGGCAAACGAAGAGGCAAATCTTTTCCTCTTCTACCTCCATCCGGACGCGCCCGTCACCTTCCCCGTCATCGATACCCTCGTCAAGCCAAACGTCCCCTTCGCCGTCTATTACCTCGTCTTCCTCGTCATCTTCTTCCTCATCGCCTTGCTTCCCTGGGCCATCGCGACCCTCGTCGTCCTCATCAAAAAGAGCATCGTCAACACAAAGACCGTGGAAGCGTGATGGAATTTGTAATAAAGCAAGGCACCCCTTGCTTTTTTGTGCCGTGGAAACGGTTTCTATCACCCAACTCATGGCAATTTCAAGGCCATGGCTCTAGAATAGAGCAATGGAAAAAATCATCGTGCTCGATTTCGGGGGTCAGTACAACCAGCTGATCGCCCGCAGGGTTCGCGACCTCGGCGTCTATAGCGAGGTCTGGCCTTTCTCTTCGCCTCTTTCCTCCCTTGATGATCCTTCAATCGTCGGGATCATCTTCACGGGCGGGCCCCGTTCCTGTTACGAAGAGACTTCTCCTCGCGTCGACAAGGGGATCTATGACCTGGGCAAACCCATCCTCGGCATCTGCTATGGCGCCCAACTCATCGCCTTCCAAAACGGAGGGCATGTCGAGGCCATTCCAGAACGCGAATACGGCAACCGAACCATCGAAATCGATGGGACGTCCCCCTTATTTTCCGGTTTGGAACAGAATCAAGACGTCTTCATGAGCCATGGGGACCAAATCGCTTCCCTTGGCCAAGGATTCCGCGTCACGGCTTCTTCTTCCACTTGCCCCATCGCCTCTTACGAAGACCAAAAGAAGCGGATTTACGGGGTCCAATTCCATCCCGAGGTCGAGCATAGCGTCCATGGGCAAGACATGCTCGCGCGCTTCGTCCTTGGAATTTGCAACGCATCCCCAACCTGGAAGCCCGAGGATTTCCTCTCGGCCAAGATCGAGGAAGCGAGGGCCATCATTGGGGACAAGCAAGTCCTCTGCGCCTTATCAGGGGGCGTAGACAGCGCGGTCGTCGCGGCCCTCCTTTCCAAGGCGGTCGGGAAACGGCTCACCTGCGTCTTCGTCGACCATGGCCTGTTAAGGAAAAACGAGGCCGAGCAAGTCAAGAAAACCTTCGGGGCAATGGATCTTCGCCTCATCGCGGTCGACGCAAAACGCGAATTCTACGACGCATTGGCCGGCGTGACCGAGCCGGAAGCCAAGCGGAAGATCATCGGCAAGAAATTCATCGACGTGTTCTCCAAAGAGGAGCAAAAACTTCAGGGGACCGGCGAATTCTATCTTGCCCAAGGAACGATCTATCCCGATCGCATCGAAAGCGGGCTCGGGATCGCCGCGAAAATCAAATCCCATCATAACGTCGGGGGCTTGCCCAAGGACATGGATTTCCTTGGCCTCGTCGAGCCTCTCAAGGACCTCTTCAAAGACGAGGTCCGTGCACTCGGCCGTCTCCTTGGGCTGCCCGAGGATATCGTAAGCCGTCAGCCCTTCCCAGGACCTGGCCTTGGGATCCGCATCGTCGGGGAAGTGACGGAGGAACGCGTCTTGATCGTCCAAGAAGCCGACGCCATCTTCCAAGAGGAACTCAAAGCCGCGGGAATCCGCCCATCCCAATATTTCGCCGCCCTCTCGAACATGCGTTCCGTCGGGGTCAAAGGGGATGAACGAAGCTACGAGGAAGCCGTCGTCTTGCGTGCGGTCGACACGGACGACTTCATGACGGCCTCCCCGACCGAGATTCCTTACGAGGTGCTTTTCAAAGCTTCGAGACGCATCGTGAACGAAGTCAAAGGCGTGAATCGCGTTCTCTACGATGTCACGTCAAAACCCCCGTCGACCATCGAACTCGAGTAAGTCAAAATCTCAAATTCGAATAGACGCCCCCTCTATTTTGTGAAAATCCCCCGGTTTGACGCCGGGGGATCTTTCGTTATTTCTTCTCGTAATTCGGAGCGGATTTCGTCATCCTGACATCGTGGGGATGGGATTCGATCTCGCCCGCGTTTGTGATTTGGACGAAGGTTGCGTTGTCCTCGAGGTCGGAAAGGGTTTGCGCCCCGCAATAGCCCATGCCGGAACGGAGGCCCCCAAGGATCTGGAACACGATCTCCTCGACGGTTCCTTCGACTTTGACCTCGGCTTCCACCCCTTCGGGAACGAGTTTGCCTTTGGAGCTTTGGAAGTAACGGTCCGCGCTGCCTTTGGTCATGGCTTTGAGGGAGCCCATGCCGCGATAGGATTTGTAGAGTACTCCATCGCGTTCGGTGACTTCTCCAGGGGCTTCCTTGGCTCGCGCGAGCATTCCCCCGAGCATGACGGCATTGGCCCCGAGCGCCAAGGCTTTCACGACATCGCCGGAATAGCGGATGCCCCCGTCGGCGATGACGCCGAAGCCATATGCCTTCGCGACTTCGACCACTTGGTCCACCGCGGTGGCTTGGGGCACCCCGACGCCAGAAACGACGCGGGTCGTGCAAATCGATCCAGGGCCCACGCCCACTTTCACGACGTTGGCACCGGCTTCATACAGGCGCTTGGCGGCACCCGCGGTGACGATGTTGCCCGCGATGATGGGCATATCCGGATAAGCGAGACGGAGTTCATGGACTTTGTCGATGACGTTTTGGGAATCCCCATGGGCGGAATCAAGGCAAAGGATATCCGCGCCGGCCTCAACGAGGGCTTTCGCGCGTTCGAGAAGCTCGGGATTCGCGCCGACCGCGGCACCTACAAGCAGGCGCCCTTTGCCGTCGAGCGCGGGGCGAGAACCGGTGGGATCGGCCTCTTTGACCAATCGGACTTGGCGCGCTTGTTCTTCGATCGACATGTTTTTGTGGAGAATGGCCAAGCCGCCGACGCGGGCAAGGGCGATGCCCATCGCGGATTCCGAGACGGTGTCCATGGCCGCGGAAAGGATCGGGGTCGGGAGGCGTAAGCC
>JAEDJP010000115.1 GCA_016296285.1 Bacilli bacterium | reverse complement strand
CGACGGAACGGTTCAGCTGAGCAAGGCAGATGACCGGGACGTTGAGTTGGCGAGCAAGGGACTTCAAAGCGCCGGAGATATAGCCGACCTCTTGCTGGTGATTGGCCATATCGACCTTGTCGCTATAACGGATGCGGCCAAGGTAATCGATGACGATGAGGCCGAGATCCGGATGGGTCTTCTTGAGCTTGGTGGCCTTGGCAACCAAATCGCCGAGTTTGCAGTTCGGCGTGTCATCGAAATAAAGCTTCGTCGCGGAGATCTCTTCGATGGCCGCGGCGATCTTGCCTTTGTCTTTGTTCGAAAGGAAGGTGCCCGTCTGAATGCGATCATTCGGCACGCAGGAACGGCTCGCGATCAAGCGTTCCATAACGCGGTCCGCGGCCATTTCGAGCGAAAAAAAACCAACGGGTACCTTATTTTTGAAAGAAGCGAGGTAAGCAAGGTTCATGCCGAACGCGGTTTTCCCGACGCTAGGCCGGGCGGCGAGAATAACCAAATCGCCTTTTTGCCATCCATGGGTATATTCATCCAAAACGGCATAGCCAGTTTCGAGACCAGTGACCCCGCGAGCATTATCCCTCTGGGCTTTTTCTTCCATTTCCCGTTTGACGTTCGCGGCGACTTCCGCGGCATCCTTCATGCCTTGGACGACGCGCTTCTGCGCAATCTGGGTGATCTCGTCGTTGGAACGGGTGATGAAATCGCCGATGTTATCGACGCCTTCCGCGTAGGATTTTTGGATTTCCTGGGTCTTGAGCAGCAATTGACGAAGGACGCTTTGCTCGTGGACCATCTCGATATAAAGGTCGATGTTATCCGGGTTGATGACGGCGTCGATGAGGTCCTTGAGGTAAGGAAGGCCTCCTGCCAATTGGTCCATCTGCATGTTGACGAGCTGGCCATTGACCATTTGAGGATCGATGGGGGAGTGCTGCTGATGGAGCAAAACCATCGCGCGGAAAATATAGCGATTCCGCTTATCTTCGTCGCTGAAGTCCGTTTCGCGAAGAGATTCAAGGCCGACTTCCGCGGCGGAAGAATCGCAAAGCATCGCCCCGAGGACGGAGCGTTCGGCCTCGACGTTGCTTGGCAAAGCGACCGAGGGCATTATTTCGCCTCCGAGATATGGACGTTGACCGTCCCGACGACCTCGCCTTCCGCGCCTTTGTAGAGTTCAATCTTCAAGCGAGTATAGCCAAGGGCGTTCGCGGGATACTTGTCGATGAATTTACGCTTGTCGAGCTTGATGCCCCATTGTTTTTCGAGACCTTCGCAAATCTCTTTCGGGGAGATGGAACCAAAAGCCCTGCCGTCCGAGCCGGTCTTCAGTTTGAATTCGACGTTGATGCTTTCAAGACGGGCCTTGATGGCTTCCGCCTCGGCTTTGAGTTCTTTCTGGCGTTCCGCTTCTTTGGCGTTGTCCCTCTTGAGTTCTTTTTGGGTGGAATCCGTGGAGGGTTTGGCAAGGCCCCGCGGGATCAAAAAGTTCTGGCCGTATCCATCCGAAACGGTGACGGTCTCGCCTTTCTTCCCAACCTTCTTCACGTCTTGGGTCAAAATGACTTTCATATTCTTTCTCCTCCTAAATCTGATCTAGCTTCATCGAGATACGTGTCCAAGCAATCAAGCAACTTGCTTTCCACGAGCCCGACTTTGACATTCATAAATGCGGCGCCTGCGCGGTCATACTGGCCGCCGCCACCGAGCTTGTCCGTGAGCAAGCCGACATTGATGGTCCCGTCGCTTCGCGCAGAAATCGATACGGTGTCCTCACTGGTTCTGCCAATGACGAAGCAGGCGCTGACCCCGCGAATCTGCTCGCGAAGGTTGTTCGCGACCTTGGCAAGGAAGCTCTTTTCGACGATGTCGTCGTCCGAACACACGCAATACATGACCCCCGTATGCGGGCTTTTCATCGTCGAGGCGACTTTGTTGATCAAGTTGAATTCCTCGATCTCGTCCTTCAGGAAATCGGTCGCTTTGACGTTGTCCGCTCCGAAGACCTTGAGGATTTCCGCGGCCTCGAAGGAACGGATGCCGGTCGCCTTCGATTTGAAGAAATACGTATCGAGGAAGATGCCGGAAAGCATCAACGTCGCGCAGGCGGGGGAAATCTCGACCCTCGGGTTCGCGGTGGCGTATTTGATGAGTTCCGAGAGAATTTCACAGGTGGACCCGGCGGAAGGATCGATGTAGTTCAAGACCGGGCGATCGATGAAGTCGCCGCCGCGGCGATGGTGGTCGATGACGACCGTCTTGGACGATTTGTCCAAAGCGGCTTTCCCAAGAACCAGGGACGGGACGGATGTATCCACGACCACGAAGAGGGTGGACGGAGAGATGCGGTCCTCAGCTTCTTTCGGAGTGAGCGTGATGCGTTCAAACGCCGCTTTCTCGAAGGACGTTTGGAAGGCAGCGCGGGCGCGGCGTTCCACCGAACGGGGGTCGTAAACGATATGGCAGGGCTTTTTGCAGTAATCGGCAAAGGCGAGGATGCCAAGGCAGGCGCCAATCGCGTCCATGTCAGCGTCCTTATGGCCTGAAACGATGACGTCAGAAGAACCGGAGATCATGGTCATCAAAGAGTCGGCGACGCTGCGGAACTGGACGCGTCCCGTATTCTCGATGGCCGCGGTTTTGCCGCCATAATAGCGGAGATCTTGGCCGTAATGGCTGACGACCGCCTGGTCACCGCCGCGGGAATTCGCGATGTCAATGGCGTTCGAGGCCATCTCGGAAAGCTTGGTGACGTCGTCGTTGTTATGGGCAAAGCCGATGGAAAGGGTCGGCACGATTTGAAGGCCCCTGCCCAAGGCGCGGGTCTCGGCCAACAAACCAAACCCGTCTTCTTCCATTTTGGCGAGGGAGGCGTAGTTGCAAACGGCGAAATAAGAGTCGCTGCGAAAGCGGCGCAAGGTCACGCCCATCTTCTTCCCATATTCGAAGATGACATTGCGGACCTTCGAGATCAAATCGTTGTTGTCGTCTTCCGTTTTGCCCGCGACATCGGAATAGTTATCGATCATGATGATGCCAATGCAGGTCGCTTGTTGATGATTGAATTGGGACACCTGTTCGTAATCCGTGATGTCCTTGAAGATGTAAAGCCTCGCGTCGCTTAGGTATTTGACGGCATAGAAGCGATCATTCACCTCGATTTTCTCGGAATGATCGAAGGGGGCGTTTTTCAAGACGGCCAATTTTTCCTGCCATTCGAGGATGTTGCAGTCCAAAAGGTCAATTTTGCGCTCGCGGAAAAGGTTGTTCGTCCAAAGGACCATGTCGTTCTCATCGGTGATGACAAGGCCGATTTGGCCGAAGTTGTAGGCTTCTTGGACGTCGGAGCCGATGATATTGGCCGCGCTGAGGTCATTCCGGGAGCGGATTCTGCTCAATTTGATTTCCGTCACCCAGAGAATCAGGAAGTTTAGGACGAAAATGGCGACCGTCGCGATGATCCAATAAGTCGGTTGAACCAAAGCTCGGAACCCGGCGGGAAGATCGTAAAAATACAAGACGATCGCAACGCCCAAAAGAACCGCTTCGATGAGAAGAAGGACGGATGTCCGCAGGAACATGCGGTGCAAGGCGTAGGACATCGATGCGTTGGCGCGGGCGCGTTGCACGCTCGCGGACGAAGAACGACGATTCGGCATATCTCAAATTATAGGCAAGAAGCCAGGGAAACGAAACTGGGTTTATTTAGTATAAATAACTTAACTGTTAGCTGTCAGATGATGTGAGACGCCTTGCGAGCTTCGGGCACCTGATCTCC
>JAEDJP010000114.1 GCA_016296285.1 Bacilli bacterium | reverse complement strand
CGCATCCACCGGAAGGCGGAATGGATCACCTACATCATCCTCCTCGTCCTCTACATCGGGACGATCGTGACGTTCTTCGCGCTCAGCCAGATGAACGCCGCCCCGGCCGCTTGAGAGAAAATGCCCGCGCCCGCGAAAAAAAGTGTTGCACCACCTAGCGGGAAATGCTTTAATTTCAAAGCCGAACATGGCCCCATGGTCAATCGGTTAAGACGGAACCCTCTCAAGGTTCAATGACTGGTTCGACTCCAGTTGGGGTCACCAAACGGTGACTGAAGCCCTCGCGTAAGCGGGGGCTATTTCTTTTTGCTCCGCAATTCATATTGGTGTTGGATGAATACGACATCCTCGTTCACGGCGCAGAGCTAAGAGAACGGCACAAGACAACCTCCCTTGGCGAGAGATCCGCGCTGTTTGTTAAGAAAAGACCACCCTGAATTGGCTTTGGTTTTTGGCAATCAAGGACATTTCAAACCTTTGGGATCCTTTTGGCCATATCGGGGAATCCTGGCTTCGTGATGGTTGACGCGTTCATTTCCCCGCCCCGTCTTTCACCCCATACGTATGGCACCTATGCAAAACAGTCGAAGAGGGATGATTTGGATGACCCCCATTGATTCCAAAGCACCCTTGAATCGGAACGAAATGGGAAACTGGAAACGAAAAGCCCGTTTCCGATGTTGCGAAAAAGTAAATTTCTTGTTCTTAAAGGTAAGCAACGGGAGATGGGCAAATGGAAAAAAAGCAGGAACAATGCAGGTTTTTCGTCACACTGTTTGGACGGTGTCCCTATTTGTTCTCGTTTTCTCTGAGAGGTGCGAACTTTCCTGTATAGTGCTTTTTGCATCTCTCCGGCTTCCGCCGAGGAAAGGAAACCCTCATGAAACTTCGCCGACTCCGCTTCCAAAGCGCCCTCATCGCCTTGTCTCTTGGCGCGCTTGCCCTCTCTGCCTGCGGTCCCGATTCGACAAAAGAGAAACCCCTCACGATCTACCTGTGGTCGAACGCCCTTAATTCTTCCTTCGCCCCCAATCTGCAAAAGCAGTTCCCGGATATCGAAATGCAATTCGTCGTCGGGCAAAACGACCTCGATTTTTATGCTTTCATGAACAAGCACGGCAAATTGCCCGATATCATCACGTGTCGTCGCTTCTCTCTGCACGATGCGACCCCCTTGAAGGATAACCTCATGGATCTTTCCGTCACCGAGGCCGCCGGGCAGATCTATGACCGCTATCTTCAGAACTTCACGAATGCGGAAGGCCAGATCCAATGGCTTCCCATGTGCGGCGAGGTGGATGGCTACATCGCGAATCGCGCCTTGTTCAAAAAGCACAACATCCCCCTCCCGACCGATTACGATTCGTTTGTGTCCGCCTGCGACAAGTTCGCGGAACTCGGGATTCGCGGGTTCGCCGCGGACTTCGCCTACGATTACACCTGCATGGAAATCCTCCAAGGCCTTTCGATCCCCGAACTCATGTCGATTGACGGAAGAAGCTGGCGTTCAAAATACGAGAGCCCCACGGATGCCGCCCCCGGCCTTGATAGCAAAGTCTGGCCCAAAGCGTTCCAAACGATGAGCAAGTTCCTCGACGATGCCAAAGTCGAGCCGACCGACGTGAATCTTCCCTATTCCAAGAACACCGGAGCGTTCTTGGCGAGTGAATGCGCGATGATCCGCGCGGGCGGGGGCAATGTCGTCGCTTTCTCGAACTACGACAAATCCTGGATGGACCCCGTTTTCCTTCCGTATTTCGGGCAAAACGGCGAGGAATGGCTCTTGACCTATCCCGCCTTCCAAATCGCCCTTAACAAGAGCCTTTCCGAAAACATCGCGCGCCGCGATGATGCTTTCCGGGTCCTCAATTACATCCTTTCCGAAGAAGGCCAAAACGGCTTGGCCGGCGGGGCAGACATCATCACGTACAACAAGAACGTCAACCTTGAACTTTCGGATACCCTTTCGAACCTCAAAGAATTCATCGACGCGAATCGCTTGTACATTCGCGTCGCCTCGAACGATTTCTTCCGCGTCTCCAAGGAAATCGTCCAGCGGATGATAAAGCGGGAAATCGGCTCGACGGAAGCCTATGCCCTCTTCGACGAGAGCCTGCGGACCTCCCCTCAGAGCGAACCAGATGTCGCTCTCACGATCGAGGAAGGCTATGATTGCGTTTTCGATGAGGCAAAAGGCGGCAACCCATCCTTCTCCGCGATGGCCAACACTCTCCGCGCGAAATACGAAACCGATGTCTTGCTGGCCCAAGGGTATTCCTTCACCGGGACGACTTTCGCGGGGGAATACAACCCAACCCAAGTCTCCAACATGATCATGCCGAACGCCCTCGATGCGTATCGCGTCGAACTCACGGGCGCTCAACTTCTCGACCACGTGGCTTTGTTCGTCGAAGGCTGCGGAAAGGAATTCACGCCCTTTAATAAAGGCTCCCTCCCGATCTTCAGCGGCCTCGAGGCGAAAGTCGCTCAGGCGAACGATGGTTTTGAATTCGTATCCGCGACCATCGGTGGCAATGCGATCGATCCCGAGAAAACCTATTCCGCGATGTTCGTGAGCAACGCAAACGACATGGGGCCGATTCTTCAGCAAGAAGGGCTCGCCTTCACGAAGGAAAGCAAGCGCGTCCGCGATTACCTCAAAGCGGAAGCCGAAGCCGGTTCGTTGACGATTTCCGCCCCCACGGCATACATCACCGTCGTTTCGAGCGAAACGAATGCAAAAGCGAGATAACACACCGTGAAAAAGCAAACGTTTTTCAAACTCATCCCGCTTTTCCTGCTCGGCGTTTCCTCCGCCTCCTGCGGGGGCGATGTCCCCCCGCGAGTTTCCCTTTCGTTTTACCTTTGGGATCGCGCGATGACCCGGGAATTGACCCCTTGGCTCGAACAGGAATTCCCAGAGATCGACTTCCAATTCGTCGTCGCCCAGAATTCCATGGACTTTTACGCGGACTTGCAGTCCAGGGGAGCCTTGCCCGATATCCTTTCCTGTCGCCGGTTTTCCCTAAACGACGCCTCGATGATCTCGTCCTCGCTTCTTGATCTGAGCCTGACCGACGTTGCCGCAAGCTTCTATGAGTCGTATTTGAGCGCGAACCAAGAAACAGGCGGGGCCATCCGGTGGCTTCCGATTGCCGCGGAAGTCGATGGGTATGTCGCCAATCTCGGCCTCTTCGAGGAACACGGCATTCCCGTTCCCACGAACTATCAGGAATTCGTTTCCGCGATCGACGCTTTCGAAAGCCTCGGCATCCGCGGATACATGAATGATTATGGCGCGGACTATTCTTGCCTCGAGGCCTTGCAAGGATGCTCGATCAACGAGCTCACCTCCCTCGAAGGCATGGTGTGGCGCGCGGAATACGAATCGGAGAATTCCGGCTCGCCGGTCGGCCTCGATGATAAAGTCTGGCCCACGGTTTTCCAAAACTATGCGCGTTATATGAAGGACACCCACTTGTCGCCCGAAGACGCGGATGCGCGTTTCGCGGATTTCCGCGGCGATTTCTTGGATGGCAAGATCGCGATGATCCGCGCCACCGGCGGGGACTGCATGAACATGCGTACCCTCGGGATGGATACCGTCATGCTCCCATATTTTGGGACGGAAGCCAAAGACTCTTGGCTTTTGACCTATCCGACGTGTCAAATCGCGCTTAGCAACGCGGTTGAGAAATCCCCCGAGAAGCTGAATGCCGCTCTCCGGGTCTTGGCCAAGATGTGCTCTCTTGAAGGGCAAAAGAAGTTCTCCGGTAACTCCGCGTCGAATCTTTATTACACCCAACAAGGGAACATCGAGAGAAACGAGGTCTATGCCAAGGTTAGCGACGTCATCGATAGCAATCACCTTTACATGCGCCTTGCCTCGACCGAGATGTTCCGCGTCT
>JAEDJP010000113.1 GCA_016296285.1 Bacilli bacterium | reverse complement strand
GGGGTCGCTGATGATGCGATAAACCCTCTCGGAAAGAGTTTTGGTTTTCCCGGATCCCGCGCCCGCGGTAATCAGGATGTCCTCGTCGATCCCGGCGGAAATCGCCATCGCTTGTTCTTTGTTGAAGCCCATGGTTATTCCTCCTCCTTCTTCGCGGCGGGAGCAAAGCACGAAACGGCGTCACGCCCATACTTCTTGTAGCAAACATCGCCATATTGGCAGTATTTGCAGCTTGCGAAATCCGTATTGAAGGGCTTCCCGCGCGGACGGGAAGTCGGCCTAACCGGGAAATCCCCGGATTCGATTCCGCGAATAGCCCACAAAGCATTCGCGAGGACCGCCTTTTCCATGTCACCGTATGTCCAGGCCTCGCCTTTAGGACCGATTTCTTCGGCGATGGGCCCTTCGTTATTCATGTCGGTCTTAACCTTGGACTTGATGAACGCGCCGCTGAAGGTGCACTTGGCGTTCCCGCTTTTGTCCTCTTTGAAAGCTGTGACGTCAAGGGATTTCCAACCCGTCTCATCCGCGACGCCAAGACCCTCGACGGCGAAGTTTGCATAAAGGGCTTTCGTGCTTGCGAACTTGAATCCCATGACGGACTTGCCGGCTTTTTCCGAAAGCAACGACTTCGCGCTTTGGAAATCGATATGTTGAATCCCAAAGCCTAGGAATTCACGGTTTCTCACGATGTCTTCCGTTTCTTTCGAACGCTTCATCGCATAGGCGTACATCGGAAGCTGCATCGAGGAGCCATAAGGGATATCACGGACATCAAACGTCGTGCCCCCGGTTTTGTAATCGATGAGGAAGTAATAGGACTTTTGCTCGTTCCCCACGACCAGGATCTTGTCGATTGTCCCCTGAAATTCATACACGTCCCCGTTCTTTTCGACTTGCCACTTCACTTTTTTCTCGGGGTAGGACTCCAAGATGTTCATCGCGCTGCGGAAATGGAGGGCATGCCAAACGATCTTTTCGAGGACCTTGCGATATAAAAGGAAATACGTCTCATCCACGCCCTCGAGCTCATGATGCTTCTTTGCCGCGTCTTCCCGGTAAAGGCGCTCCGCCTCCTCGAAAGCGGCGGGAAAGGAAAAGCCTGGGACAGTCACGCTTTCAAAGACTTTGTGGAAAAAGATGCCGAGGGCAGCATCGCGCCAATTCCAGTTCCCTTCTGGCAAGAACTTGTTCATCAAGTAGGAGAAAGGGCAGGTGAAGTACTTTTCGATTTCCGTGAAGGACCAGGTTTTTTCTTCCGGAACGGAGAACGACTCGATGCCGTTAAACCGCGAATCGTAATCCATGTAGCCCTCTGTTTCCTGATATGCAAAGGCCTTGTCGCGTTGATGCGCATTTTGAAGGGAGAGAGCCTTTGACGTATAGACGCCCCCCGTCATTTCGGCTTTGACCGTCGCGTTCTTCCATTTTTTTGCTCTCGATGCATTCTCTGGGAGCTTGGAGAATTCCTCGAGGAAGGGCGAGTCGTAAATCTTGTCTTTGAGATGCTCTTGCACCCTGCTGACCATCACGACTTTCGAATAACGAAGGAAGTTGAGCTTGAGGCGACGATCCAGGGCCGTCCGAACATAGCTCGGATTCAAGCCTTCGCTTCGAAGCTCGGCATCCGTGAGCACGCGGTCGTCGGCGTGCGTTTTGTAAAACCGGTCATCTTGGAAATCCGTGATGTAGACTTCTCGCTTCGGATCGATGCAAAAGTTATTGAAGACCGTGATCCCCGACATGGCGGGAATCGATTCCAACATCTTTTGCTGCAGGATTTCCTGAAGGTCGACATAGGCCGCATCGAAAGGAAGGGTTCTTAAGCCATACTGGTCAATGAGGTCATAAAGGGCTCTGAGGGCAGGCTTGCATGATTCGGGGGCCTCGTCAAAAGCCCTGTTCATGAAGAAGGAATTCATCTTCTTGGCGACCATCGAATCCGAAAGAAGCGGGGTCCTGCTTCTGAAAAACAAAGGGATTCCAAATAGATAGGAAGAATACGAAAGGGGGAATTCATCGGAAGAAGACTCGTCCACGTGAATTAAAAGGGCGGCCTTGTCTTCCGGGTGCTCGAGCAACCGCTCGCGAATCCTGGCGAACAAGGAGAAAAACTGGTCGAACTTCGTCTGATAGGAGAGGACAGAAAAGACGTCTTTTGTCTCGTCAAATCGTTTCTCGAACCCGAAATCATCCGCGGACAAATCCAAGAAATCCCAGCCCTTTCTCCTGCAAATCCCGTGCAATTCCAGATCTTCTTTCATTTCAAAGAAGGCGATTTTGCACCGTTTTAACTCAACGGGAGCGAGTGGATCGTAGGCGATTTTGTCTTGGATGACTGAACGAATTTTAAGCAACTTCTCATTCGTTGTCCCGTCGCTCAATCGAAGATAACGTGCCCATTGTTTTGCCCTTGAATAATCAAAGCCTTCCTTTAGCAAAGTGGGAACCGGGTCCTCCGTGTAGCGGAACGAGACAAGGTCGAGAAACTCTTCCGGAGTAGCGATTTTGAAATTCCAAGAAGAATGCTTTTCCTTGGCGCGCAAAAGCATCTGGCCGTAGTTCTTGTCGGCGACGACAAGATAGCGTTCATTGCCCAAGAAAAGAGAGGAATTTTCCATAAGGAAATCTTAAGCCAAAAGGCGAATAGGCAAAAGGCAAAAAAGAGGGCCGAAGCCCTCGTGGTTTAGTTGGAGTGAAGCCCGTAAGCGGCGAAGACCGCGGAAAGCGGG
The DNA here is from genome assembly GCA_016296285.1 of Bacilli bacterium. Classification (GTDB taxonomy): domain Bacteria; phylum Bacillota_I; class Bacilli_A; order RFN20; family CAG-826; genus Alloenteromonas. The sequence continues at coordinate 1,204 of JAEDJP010000113.1, read as the reverse complement.
GCGTCCGTGTCGATGCGTTCAATGCATTCGGCAAGAAGGTTCGCAAGGCTCACGACCTTGACGTTTTTGAGTTTCTTGAACCGCTCATCCAGAGGAATGGAGTCAGTGACGATGATCTCGCTGAAGGGGCCTTTTTCCACCAAGGAGAAGCAGGGGTCGCTGAATACGGGATGAACCGCGGCGATTTTGACGGAGATGGCTCCGGCATCGAGCAACGCTTTCGCGCCGATGACGGCGCTTTTACCCGTGTCAATCATGTCATCGATCATGATGCATTCCTTGCCTTTGACCTCGCCGATGATGTTCATGGCCTCGGGTTCGAGGTTGTTGGAACGACGCTTGTCGATAATCGCGAGGGGCGTATCGAGGATTTCTGCGAGCTTTCTCGCGCGATTGACTCCACCGTGGTCGGGGGAAACAACGACGACGTTCGCGTAATCCTGGCTGCCTTCTTGGATCGCTTTGGCAAGAAGGGGGACAGCCGTCAGGTCATCCGCGAGGCACGAGAAGAAACCTTGGATTTGGGCGGCGTGTAGATTAACCGTAACGATGCGGTCGACGCCGGCGGTGGTCAACAGATGCGCCACGAGGGCGGAAGTAATCGGCTGGCGGGGTTTGGCCTTGCGGTCTTGGCGCGCATACCCAAAATAGGGGCAGACCAAGTTGATTTCCTTGGCGGACGAACGCCGGAGAGCATCGATGAAAATCAGGGTTTCCATCAGGTTCTCGTTAACCGGTGGGCAGGTCGATTGGATGATGAAGATCTTCTTCCCGCGAACCGTGTCGATGGGCTCGCAGATGAGTTCCCCGGAAGGGAACCGGCGAATGCTCCGTTCCCCGAGTCGAACGCCCAAGATGGACGCGATGGACGAAGCTAATTCTTCGTTCGCCGACAGGGAGAAGAGAACGGCGTTGTCGTTGAGCATGGTTTGAAACCTCCTATATGAGATCCGATGCGTAGGACATTATGCCACACATCCGTTTCTTTTGGCTAAGAAACCTATGGTTTCGGGCGTTTTTCTTTGAAATGCAAATTCTTCGCCAATTCCTCGCGAAAAAGAAGGATAATAAACCCATGGAAATCGAAGCGATCAAAGCCAAAGCCAGAGAGGCGAAAGAACAGGCGGTCTCCCTCACGCTCAAAGGAGATTATCTTGCCGTTTATGACAGGATACGAGAGGAAAGAGATCGCGTTTGCAAAACC
>JAEDJP010000112.1 GCA_016296285.1 Bacilli bacterium | reverse complement strand
GGAATGGAACGACTCGATGAGGGGGGATACGCCAGAAAGAATCGCGTCGACCTTGTCCTCAAGGAAATCAAGAAGCAGGCAGATAAAGCGGTTCTCGTAGGTGAGGAACGTGTCGATCGTGGTCTCGCTATGAACGTATTCGGGGGCCATGGACCCGTCTTTTTCCTTCCAGAGCTTCGGGTCGCGCATCGTCTCCGCGAAGGATTCGTGGGAGAGTTTGCCAGAAAGCTCGGAGCGCAGGATGACTTCTTCCCTGGTCGCGACGATGCGGGGGCGGCGGACGATGGTTAGGATGCGGGACAAGACGCCCGCAATCTCGGATAGCTCAGCTTTTGCTTCTTCGAAGGGGAAATCCTCCTCGAAGGGGAGGGTGCAAAGAGCGACAGAAAAGTCCCGCGGGTCCTTCGCGAGGAGCGAACGGGCCGCTTCGTCGAAACGAGTCAGGAAATCGGCGCGGGTCCCCATCGGTCAAACCCTGCCTTTAGAGCTTGCGAGCCAGGCGGTCGATGACGTGACCGGTCTCGGCGAAAGCGCCTTCCCCATACGTCTTGCGGATGAGGGAACGGAGGTCGGAAAGGCCTTGCTTGACGCCTTCTTCGAAACGGCCCTCGAGCTTGGCGACGACCTTGCGGGCAAAGAGGAAGTCTAGTGCCTCTTCCTTGGTTCCGCCACAGGCGACGTAGACCGGGACGAAGCGCTCGATCTGGCGGAGGATGCGGTTGCCGAAGGTGAGGTCGAAGGTGTCGTAGACGAAATCCGTGAGGGCCTTGAAGCGCTTCTTGTCGGTGGCGTTCAGGTTCAGGGCCTGATCGGCCTCGGCGGCGTCATAAAGGGCGCGGAGGCGGGGATAAGAAAGGGTGATCGGATCGCTATCGCCCTCGGGGACGAAGGCTTCGTTGCGGTCGTCGAAATCGATCGTGATCGCGCGGTCATAGACCTTGTCGGTGATCGTGAAGGTCGATTCGTCCTTGTTCGCGGTGCCGATGAAATAGGTGTTCGCGGGGATCTTGAGGACGCCGTCTTCTAGATGCGTGGGGGCGTCGAAATCATAGGGGAATTGCATGATCTTGATCTTCCATTCGTCCTCGGGGTATTCAAGGACGGAAAGGAAGTCGGCGAAATAGTATTCGACGCGGGAGATGTTGACTTCGTCGAGGACCATGACGTTCAGGGCCTCTTTCTCATAGGTCGCGCGATAGAGCCTCTTGAGGAATTCGGTCTCGTTATAGGTCTTGGAGAAGTCGTTGTAATACCCAAGGAGCGAGGTGCGGTCCCTCCAGGTCGCCTGGACGGCCTCGAAGAAGGATTTCTCGGAGACGAATTCGCTGAAATAACGGGCCAAGGACGATTTGCCGGTGCCGGAAAGACCTTCGAGGATGATGAGGCGGCTCGCGGCGAGGGCGGCGACGAATTCGCGGATTACGCGGGGCGAGAAATAGAGTTTCTCATGCGCGGCGAGGTAGGAACGGAAGCGGGTGCAGATGGCGTCGAGGGGGATGTCCGTGTCCTCTTCCCGAAGGGTCGGGGCGAGGAATTCGTCATCGATCGTGCAAAGGCCGGGGAAGACGCGGACCTTGTCCTTGAGGGGCGAGGGCTCGACCCCTTCGGCGGTGCCAGAAGCGGATCCGGCGGCTCCACTTGCCCCGGCGACGCCGCCTTTAGCGGACGCTTCGCCGAAACTCGCGGCGAGCTCGCCCTGGGCTTTGGCGACGGCTTCTTCGAGTTCTTTCTTCTCTTGTTCCTTCATCGCTTCCTTCTGGGAATCGAAGAAGCGGAAGGGCTTATCGATGTCGCGGAGGTTCACGACGAGCGTGCAAACCGCGAGGATGAACGAGCCGAGGATGAGATAGAGGATGGCCCCGGAGAGGATGGATTCGCCAAGGAAGATGAAAGACGTCTTGATGTAGAAGGGGAAAGGCTTGTCCGAGATCTGGGACACCATGGAGATGCCGATCCAGAGGGCGCCGCAGACGAGGAATGTCACGAGGTAGGTGATCATCCATTTCTTGGAATTCGGCTTCTCATCGTAATATTTCGCAAGCCGGTATTCATAGAGGATGGCCGCGGAGCAGACGACGAGGTAGATGACGAAGAGGACAATCAGGATGTAAGCCTGGATGGACCCGATGGGCACCCCGTTCACGATGAGGCCTTCCTCGGTCTCGAGGGGGAACATGCCCCGGATGAGCGACTGGATCGGGTTGTTCTTCGCGAAGAACGGGTTGCCCCCGTCGATCGCGAGGGCGGAAAGAAGGATCATGACCCCGAAAAAGAATACGAGGGAGATGGCGATCAGGTTCTTTCGCGTGAGATGGGTTTTCGGCATGCTTTATTCCTCCTGGGTATGATTGGCTTCCTCGTCTTGCACGAGGGATAGGAATTTCTTGAGGTCGGATAGATCTTCTTCCGGGACGTTCTCGAAGACGCGGGACTCGTTGGTCGCGGTGTTGGTGACCGTCACGGCGTTCCCGGATTCGTCCTTTTTCACGAAGACCATGTAATCCTCGTAGACTTCCTCGACGATGCCGTTGCCGACCTTGCCGAGGTATTTGCCGTCCTCGAAGTGGTAGGTGGACCCGCGGTAGACGAGGGATTCCTTGTATTTCCCTTCGAGGGGATCCCCTTCCGGGTTGTCGAGGTCGTAGTCGATGAGCTCGACGAGCATGTTCGTTCGTTCGACGATCGCTTTCGCGTATTTCGACGAATAATGGTCGAACATGAAGATGCAGTAGATGACAGAGAGTACCGAGACGATGCCGCTTGGGGACTGCAGGAAGAAGACGAATACCCCGATTCCCTTGAGCCGCGTGCCGTTATATTTCCCGACGATGCGGTCGAAGGTGAGGTAATCGGCATATTGGCTGCCGGCATCGTTGGTCTTGTTCGAATCCCCTTGCGTCACGTAGACCGTTTCCCCGGTTCCGAGAGAACGGATCTCGACGATGCGGTGGACGATCGTGATGTCGTCTTTGTTCTTGTAGGCGACGACGTCGTAGAGGGCGAGGTCGTCGGGGGAATGGACTTTCGAGATCCCGATCAGGTCGTATTTGTCGAACTGGTTGTCGAGTTCGGGATGGGCGGTGACCGCGTCGCTTGTCCGTTCGGACATCGAGCCCGAGGCGATCGCGATGAGCGAGGTGTCCCCGAAGGGCATCACGTCATCGTTGATCTTGCTCACGAGCGAGCACGCGAATACAGCAAAAACCGCGCCGAGCACGACGTACGAAGCGACTTTGCCCACGATCTTCCACGCCTTCTTGGCTTTGCTTCGTTTCTCCTTCTCCTCGTCGACGGCATTGTCGATCAAAGCGATGTCCTTCTTGCCGGAGGACACCGCTTCGATGTTCGACTTGTAATAATGACCGAAGAGGATCGTGAATACGGTGCAGAAGCAAACCAAGCAGACGAGCGTGATGACGAGGGTAATGATCTCGACGGAGGAACTCATTTGCGGTCAGTTGAGAAAGAGAGGGTTAGGCGGCAGAAGAGAGGGTGACGGTGATTTTCCCGGAAGTAAACGCCGTTTTAACCTTATTTAGGGCGGCAATAACGTTATCGACCCCGAGGCTGTCGGCCTCCGATTTGCTAAGGTCGGCGGGATTCTTGCCACCAAATTTTTCTCCCCAAGCAAGGGTGAACGTGCAAGTGGTCAATTTTCCTTCCGTCGTAACGGGAACGGCAAAACCGCTAGCATAAGTCTCCGAAACGTCATTATCCCCAGCTTCCACACTGTCAACGGTCACATAAGTCCCGTCGTTAATATCCGAGGGGAAAGCAACCGCGAATTTGCAGTTATAAGTATCGCCAGAATACTGGGCTCCCCTTTTGCCGGTGATATCCACTTTAAACGTAAGGTCTTGGTCGGTGCTGCCGTCACCTTTAATCGGACCAGAATTTCTGGCGGAAGCGGCGTCCAAGGTCACGGATGGATCTCCGGTATTCAAGGCAG
>JAEDJP010000016.1 GCA_016296285.1 Bacilli bacterium | reverse complement strand
GTCTTGGCGAGCGCTCGGGAAGAGGGGTTCCCAAGATCATACGCGCATGCGGGGAAAACGCGATTCGCATCGAGCAAAATTACGTGAAGGTCACCATTCCTTTCCGACGCATCAACCTGAATCCTTTCCGCGTCCTTTCCGAGGATGGGGAGGACAAGAAGGAGGATGGCCTGCGCTTCCGCGCTTTGACGAGAGGGCAATCCGAGGTTCTCCGTCTCATGGAGGAAAACCCCGGCATCACCGTCCCGGAAATCGCGAGGATAACGGGACTCTCTTTACCCGGCATCTACAAGATCATCCGGAAATCGAAGGAAGAACGCCTCTTGATGCGCCTGGGCTCGAGGAAAAGCGGCTCATGGAAAGTCAATAACCGCCACTCTGCTTGAGCCAAGGGCGAACAAAGCGAAAGTAAAGGAACGATGGACGCGGGAAATCCCCTTCGCATTCTTTCCATAGAATAGGAGAAAAGCAGAGAGACATCCCATGACCCTTGAGATCACTTCCAACGGCGACGGCTCCTATTCCGTCCGCGACGCGACCTACGATTACGATTACAGCGACACCCCCGGGAAGAGCCCGATGGGCATCACCCAGATCCTCGGGTATCTTTTGACCTTGATCGGCCTTGGGAGCGCGACCTACAACATCGCGGTTGCCGCCCCCACGTTCCTCTTCATCCCGATCCTCCTCGACGTTCTCGCGCTTTCCCCGCTTTTCCTTTCCCCGATTGCCGCGAAGCTCGCCCAGAAATCGCTTCCGAAAGGCAAGAAGAAAAAGACCCTCGCCTATCCGGATTCGGGGCTAGGGCAAAGCGATTACCTCTCCCTTCTTCTTGCGATCCTCCGCTTCTTCCTCCGCTACGCCTATGTCGTATTCCTGATGACGCTCGCCGCTTATTGGGTCCTCTTCTTCCTCGAGGTCGGGGGCGAACTCGCCGGGGGCCTCATGGCGTTCTCGATGTATGGCATGTATTACTTCCCATATCTTTTGGCTTCCCGGGCCAAGGAATACGAATCCCGCGCCCTTTCCATCGTCATGATCGCCGGGATCATCCTCGCCATCGCCTCCACCGTCCTCGCCTCGGAGTTCCTCGGGTCGCTTGGGGATCGTTACGCTCTCATGTATCCCGTCATCCTCCCGACCATCCTGGCCCTCGTCTCGGTCGTCGCCATCCCGATCGTCCATGCGCGTTACCTTCGCTACGGTTACGGGGCTGGGGCCCTCTCGTGGAAAACCATCGGCATCATCTTCGGGGTTCTCATCGGGGTGCTCGTCCTCGTCCTCGTGGCCATCTGGGTCGCGATGAACGGATAAGAGAACAGCAAAAAAGCCCGCGATGCGCGGGCTTTTCTTTCGTTTGGCTTAATAGGCTTTCGCGAAATAGGCGACGATCTTGGACGGCTTGCCACAGACAGGGCAGATGCTTCCTTCCGGGGCTTCTTCCTTGTAGATGCAGCGCGCGGTGCCCCCATTGGTGAAGGCCTTGATCGCGTCTTCGCATTCGGGCTCGCCGCAATAGGCCATGCGGGCATAGCCGCCTTTCTCGAGGGCGGCCTTGAGTTCCTCGAGGTTCTCGACATCCACGATCTTGGTTTGGAGGAACGCGAGGGCCTTTTGATACATCTCCTCCTGGATGACCTTGAGGAGGGCGGGGATTTCCGCCTCGACGTCCTCGATGCTCCCGACGAGCTTCTCGCCGTTATAGCGCTTGCTGAGGGCGACCTTGCCTTCCGCGAGGTCGCGGGGGCCGAGCTCGAGGCGAAGGGGGACGCCCTTCATTTCCCATTCGGCGAATTTCCAGCCGGGGGTGTGGTCGGTTTCATCGACCTTGACGCGGATGCCGACGGATTTGAGCTTGTCCGCGATCTCGTGGCACTTCTCGAGGATGCCTTCCGCTTGCTGGCGGATCGGGACGATGACGACTTGGATCGGGGCGACTTCGGGGGGCAAGACGAGGCCGTTGTCGTCGCCATGAACCATGATGACCGCGCCGATGAGGCGGGTCGAGACGCCCCAAGAGGTTTGGTGGGGGGCGTGGAGTTTGTTGTCGCGGCCGAGGTAGGAGATGCCGAAGGCTTCCGCGAACCCGGTCCCGAGGTAATGGGTGGTGCCGCTTTGGAGGGCCTTGCCATCATGCATGAGGGCCTCGATGGAGTAGGTCGCGACGGCGCCCGCGAATTTCTCGTGTTCCGTCTTCTTGCCCTTCACGAACGGGATGGCGAGGAGGTCGCGGCCGATGGAATCGTAGACCTCGAGCATGTCCATCGTGTTCTTCCTGGCTTCTTCCTCGGTCTCGAAGAGGCAGTGCCCTTCTTGCCAGAGGAATTCGCTGCCGCGGAGGAAGGGGCGGGTCGTCTTCTCCCAGCGGATGACGGAGCACCACTGGTTGTAGATCTTCGGGAGGTCGCGGTAGCTCGAGACGAGGCGCTTGTACATGTCGGAGAAGAGGATTTCCGAGGTGGGGCGGATGATGAGGGGATCCTCAAGCTTCTTGTTGCCCCCGATGGTCGCGACGAGGCATTCCGGGGCGAAACCCTCGATGTGTTCCTTCTCCTTGCCGAAAAGGGAGGAGGGGATGACGCAGGGGAGATAGACGTTCTCGGCGCCGTGTTCCTTGAATTTGCGGTTCGCGAAGGCCTGGATCTGTTCCCAGATCGCGTAGCCATAGGGCAGATAGTCGATGAACCCTTTCACCGAGCTATAGTCCATGAGTTCCGCCTTGCGGCAGACATCCGTGTACCATTGGGCGAAATCGACGTCGCGGGACGTGATGGATTCGTTTTTGACGGTTTTGTTCTCTTTCATGGGATTCTCCTTGTCACGGCTTCATGTCGCGGATTTTCTTCACCGATTTCACGGGCGGGGGGTTGAGCATCAATTCGTAGGGGGCGAAGGCGTCGCTTGAGATGTAATCGAGGCCGCTGCGGACGATGATCTCGATGGCGTACCAGTCCTCCATGTCGCTTGCGATGATGGGCTTCTTGTATTTGAGCAACCGCTCGACGAGGCTATGCAGCTTGCTGCGGATCTTCGCGTCCATCGCGTTGACGTTCCCCGCGAAGCTGAAGCCGCAAACGAAATAATCATAGGCGTTGTACACGCTCGCAGGAAGGGAAAGTTCCGCGTTTTTGAGGAAGATGCCGACTTCGTAGCCTTTCGCCTTGATCTCGCGCATGCTCTCGCTGATGGCCTCGGGGTCGCTTGGGTCGTATTGGGCGACCACGTCATCCTCGTCGAAGAGGAACACGGGGTTCGCGGCGGCGGCCCTTTGGAGGCGCGAGAACACCGGGAGGAGGAAGGCGCGGTCCGTGAAGCGGGTCGGGATGAAGAGCTTGGCTTTCGGGTTGCGGGCGTTCTCGCTCACGAAGGTCGCGACCATGCGGCGGACGATGGCGGAGAAAAGGCGGCGGTCGTCCCCCGTCTTGTGGGCGTAATCGTAAAGATCCCGCATGGAATCGAAGTAAGTATTCGTTGGGATCGCGACGGAAAGATACCCCGAGACGGCTTCCTTGCGCACGTCGAAGATGGGGCGGAATTTCACGGAGATCTTGTTCTGCGAGATGATGTTGTCGACCTCGGTGTGGAACGAGGATTCGTCTTCCCCGTGGAGCAGCGTTTCCATGCCTTTCTCGTAAAGGAGGATCTTCGAGGGCTCGGGGAAGGCGTATTGCCGGGCCTTGAGGCGTTGGCCGAGGATCGCGTCGGCTTGGTGGGCGAACGTCTTGTGCTCGAGGACCACGAGGCGGAACTCGATGCTCGTGAGGTAGCCGTTGAGGGAAAGGTAGCGGGAAATGGCCCCTGCCATCGCCTTGGCGAGGCGGAAGCCGTCGGGCTTGGCGACGATGTGGAAATCGCTCAGGGCGAAGGTGTTTTCGTCAAGGGGCAGCAAGAGGCGATGCGAACTCGAGAAGGGGATGAGGACGTTTTTGACCTGATTCATGACGAGATGGGCGATGCCTTCGTCTTGGTCTTGGATGCTGCGGTAGCGGAGGATGGCGAGGATCGTGACGCCCTTCTTCTTCGAGGAGGAGGCGAGGGCGGTCTCGAAATCCTTCGCGGTCGCGACGCCGGACTTCTCCTTCTTGCCCCCGGCGGCGCTAAGGGAGCTCATGCGGTAGGATTGCAGGTGGATGATCCCCTTTTCCTGATCGACGCGGTCGAGGACGAGCATCGAGAAATCGGACTTGCCCTTCTTCCGTTTCTCGGAGACGGCCTCGATCTCGAAATAATCGGGCACCCCTTGCAGGTCTTTGTCCGTGAGGGCGTGGATCCATTTCATGATCGCGGGCTGCTGCTCATGGGGGAAACGGGAATAGAAGGCGTTGAGGGGCAAGGGGCCCTGCGCGTCGGAAGGGGACATGACGTTGAAGAAGCGGACGGTTTCCTTCTGGGCGTCGATGACGAAGACCCTGCTCGAGTTCATCGCGTGCTCAAGGTCGCGGGAAAAGCGGGTGTTCCGGCAGGAAGACACGATGAGGAAGATGATGACGAGCACCAAAAGAAGGCCCAAGAGGGCCAAGGAAACGTAGACGGGCCAGTTCGCGAGGAAGGCTTCCTTCAATGCATCCCACATGGCCTAAAGAATACCACAAAGTGGTAGGTTTGATAATCTCGTGCTACGCGCGGAAATCACCGCTTGAAGGAAAGGGGCCCCAATGCTATCATTACGCACGCCGTTACTTGGAGAAATACCCAAGTGGTTGAAGGGGGCGGTTTCGAAAACCGTTAGTGGGGTCATGCTCCAGCCAGGGTTCGAATCCCTGTTTCTCCGCCAAACGATCCAAGTCCCGGGAAACCGGGTGAACGGCAAATCGCTCCGAAAGGGGCGATTTTTCTTTATCTTGCGTTCCGCCACCTTCGTAATACAATGTATTACAGGAGGAAATGGATGATCATCTCGTTAAGAATCAAAGACGCGGAAGCGGAACTGATCCGGCAATACGCGGAGCTCCACGGCAAAAGCGTTTCCGAGACCGTCCGGGAGGCCATCCTCGAGAAAATCGAGGACGAGCTCGATGCGGACACCTACGAAAAGGCGATGAAGTTTTTCGCGAGCAACCCAAAGACGGTTTCCTTTTCGGAAATGGAAAAGGCGTTGGATCTTCAATGACCTGGACCGTCGAATTCTCCCCATCTGCCGCCAAGCAAATGGAAAAGCTGGATCGCCCCATCGCCTTGATGATCATGGGGTGGATCAAAAGGAACCTCGTGGGCTGCCTCGATCCGCGGGCGCATGGCAAATGCTTGAGCGGGAACCTTGCCGGGTCGTGGCGTTACCGCGTTGGGGATTATCGCCTCCTTTGCCATCTCGACGACCGGAAAATCGTCATCCTGGTCCTTTCCGTCGGCCACCGAAAAGAGATTTACCGATGAATCTTTCGCTCCGAGTTCGGGGCGATTTTTCTTTGTCGACACCACTTCTAGGAGGATAATTCAAACATGAACGAAACGACACGTGCCTCCCTCTTCCTTTTAAGGGAAGTTCTTGAAAACGACCCACGTTCTCGCCTGCTTGACGAAAAAGAGGCTCTTCTTTCCGCTTCAAACGAAGTGGCAAGGCTCTCATCCGCCGCCAAGGAAAAGGCGGAAGCCTACGCACGGGCGAGCGATTCTGAGGACGAAGCAAAGATTGCCGAGGCGACGAAAGCCTTCCACGAAGCGAAAAAAGCCCTCGACGAGCATCCCCTTTGCAGGGATTATCAACTAGCTTACGGGGCATTGCGCCGCCTGAACGAAAGCGTCGAGAAAATCCTTTTTGGGCCCTTCGCCGAAGCGACGTTCTGCAGGAGGTCCCATGATTAAGGTCATCGGGGGCCTTTACCGTTCGCGGAACCTCGAAGTCCCGGATAGCCTCACGGTCCCGACCAAGAGCAGGGTGCGCGAAGCCATCGCCTCGAGTCTTCTTTCTTCTCTTGAAAACGCCGTCATTGCGGACATCTTCGCCGGATCCGGGGCCATGGGCATCGAGTTCCTCTCCCGCGGGGCGAAGAAAGCGTATTTCATCGAAAAGGACACCCATGGGGTCATCAAACGGAACCTCGTGAGCCTCAAGGAAACAAGAGGCGTCGTACTTCCCTTTGACTACCGCGAGGGCATCGCGCGCATCGAGGAGCCCCTCGACGTCGTCTTCCTCGACCCCCCGTACGCGATGAAAGAAGCCTATGGGGAAGCCTTGCGATTGCTAGAGGGCAAGGGGCTTTTGAAGGACGATGCGAATATCCTCATCGAATTCGAGGGGGGCACCCCATCGATTCCGGAAGGTTTCGAAATCTTCAAGGAAAAGAAATACGGCTACACGCGCGTATCTTATATAAGGAAGGTTTGATATGGAGAAGATCGGCGTTTACCCTGGGTCATTCGGCCCCATCACGAATGGGCACATGGACGTTTTGCGCCGCAGCCTCGAGGTCTTTGACCGCGTCATCCTCCTGCTCGCGGTCAACCCGCGCAAGAAAAGCGTCTTTCCCGTCGAGGAGAGGCTCGCGATGATGAAAGAGGCGGTCAAGGACATGGACCGTGTGATCGTGGACGCGACCGACGGCCTCACCGTCGATTATTGCTTGGCCCACGGCAGCCGCCACATCATCCGCGGGCTCCGGGCCGTCACGGATTTCGAATACGAATTCCAGCTCGCCGCTGCGAACCGCTTCGCGGGCCCGGGAGTCGACATGGTGTTCTTCATGTCCGGGTCGGATACCGCGTTCATCTCTTCTAGCGCAATCAACGAGATGGAGGCCTCGGGGGTCGATATCTCTCCTTTGGTGCCGGAAGTCGTCGCGCGGCATTACGCGTCCCGGAAGAAAAAATAAGCTTTTATCTCCCTTGACCCGTCCTTTGCTTGTTAAAAGGGCGGGCTTTCTTTCTGGCTCGGCTTCCTTTGGCTTTCGAATTCCGATCATGATTAAGAGCCGCGTCTAGGTTGGGCAGATTTAGAACTTTTTAGAACTTTTTAAAAGATTTAGAACTCTTTAGAACTTGTTAGAACTTTTCCAAAGTTTTAGAACTTGTTAGCATTTTTCTCGAAACCGGAATCCCGGGATGTGGGGAAAAGAAAACGCCCCGTTCGGCATACGAACCGATGGGGCGCCTGGACCTTAACGAAGGATGCCTTCGAAGACGTTCTTTCCCTTGTCTCCGTGCAACACATACTTAGTGTAACTCTCCTCCTATCGCATCGCATCGATTCATTTGGATTGGAGAATTGTAGTTTTCTCCAAATATTTCCCTTGGAAAAGTGCAAGATAACGTTGAAATTTCCCTTGGAAAAGTGCAAACTTTGATAAAGGAACTTATGCTGAAGCGAAAAATCATGCAGACGTTGCGGGAGTGGAAAAGCAACGTCGGAACAAAAAAGAAAGCACTCGTCATCAAAGGACTTCGCCAAATTGGCAAGACCTTTATCGTTCGCCAATTCGCGAAAGAGAATTACGAAAACGAGATCTATATCAATTTCAAAATGGACGAGAACCTAAAAGAGGCATTTGAAGGGAGCCTCGCGGTCGACGTCATCCTTCTCAACCTCACCGCGATGATGCCGGGAATTAAGCCGGTTCCTGGGAAAACGCTCATCATTTTCGATGAAATCCAAGAATGCGCGAATGCCCGCGCCTCCATCAAATTCTTCGTAGAGGATGGACGTTACGACATCATCGCGACGGGCTCCTTGCTCGGAATCAAAGGTTACAATCGAAAAAAGGGGAAGGGCGTCCCCACGGGTTCCGAACGCATCGTCTACATGAATCCACTCGATTTTGAGGAATTCCTATGGGCAAAAGGCGTCTCGCAAAACGCCATCGATTCCATGAGGGATTCTTTGACCGCTCGAACACCGATTCCCAAGGCCATCCACGAATCGATGTTACGATACTTCAAAGAATACATCTGCGTCGGTGGGCTTCCCGAAGTGGTGAACATTTTTCTTTCCACGAATGACATGAACCGCGTTTACGAGGAGCAGCGGGACATCCTGGAAGAATACCGAGACGATTTCGGAAAACACCTGGATGCGAACGAAAACGAGGAAGTCGACCGTTACCTTCTGGCGCGAATTGAGGAAGTTTTCAACTCCATCCCGAGCCAACTCGCGAAGGAAAACAAGAAATTCCAGTATTCCAAGATGAATGCTAAAAGACGCAGCGAGGATTACCGGGAAGCAATCCAATGGCTCGTTGACGCGGGAATCGTATCCCAGTGTTTCAACCTATCAAACCTGGAACTCCCCCTTGAAGGGAACAAAATCGACGATATCTTCAAACTCTATATGCGCGATAGCGGGCTCTTCGTCGCTATGCTTGAAAAGGGCGCCGCCGGAGACATCCTTTCCGGAAAGCTGGGAATCTATAAAGGCGCGATCTTTGAAAATATCGTCGCCGACGCGTTCTCGAAGATGGGCCGGAAGCTCTATTACTACCGAAAGGATTCGGGAATGGAAATCGATTTCGTCACGAGACGAAATGGGGAAACCTGCCTTATCGAGGTAAAAGCGACGACCGGTTATGCAAAATCCGCGAAAGAAATCCTTGGACATTACGATATCTACAAAGTCCGTCAATGCGTGAAACTTGGAGAATATAACATTGGGGAAAACGGGAATATCCTAACCCTTCCCTATTACCTAGCATTCCTCCTCGAAGAATGACTTTCGCCAAAATCTCCCGATCGAAAAATCCTGCGAAGATTTTCCTTGTTTTGAGTTTGTGGGCTCTAGGAGCTTTTCAACGTGATATCAAGGGTTCTGGACTCGGATGGGAAGGAGAATTGGGCCGTCCCTCGATGGTTTTGTCTTGTGAGATTTTCTTAACGAAGGACGCCTTCGAAGACGTTCTTTTGCGTGCCCCCGCGCGCGATGCTATAAAGGAGAGAAGGGTTCTCGAAGGTGTCGTAGTCCGAGATGAGGATATGCTCGGGGGCGATGCCAAGGCTGCGAAGCTGCTTAAAAAGGAGCATCTGGGGGTCGAGGAAGGTTTCCCCGCTCGTGCCCTTCGTGCCAAGGCGGTAGCCGCGATCGAAGGTCGCTTGGAGGAGTTCCTTCGAGGCGGGGACGTGGCTGAAGGTGAGGGATGGTCCGAGGATCGCCTCGAAATCCTTGCCTTCCAAGGACAAGGAAGCGAAAGCTTTCTTTAGATAAGCGAGGACGGATTCGTTCAGGATGTTTTCTAAACTCGCGACGATCCCGATGAGGGCCTTGCCCTTGACCGCGAGGAAAAGAGGAATCTCATCCGCGGCTTCTAGGCAGATCCTCTCCCCGACGCGCGTCGCGATTCCTTGGGAAACCGTTTCGGCGGCGAAAGAATCTCCCTTGCCATGCGGGATAGTTTCAAGGGAATCTAGCGTTTGGATCATGGGGTTCATGGTGCGCATCCTTTCTGGAAAAAAGCCCGCGCGAACGCGGGCATTTCCGTTATTTCGAGATGTATTCCTTCGTGAAGGGGTTGTCCGTGTCGCCGTTGTTGTGGTTCCACATGTTCATGAGGAGCCTCGCCTTGTCGTAATCGGTTTCGCCGGACACGGAGAAGATGGCCTCGACGATGCCGAAGCGGCCGGTGTCGAAGGCGGTCTCGGTGAAATCGACGAGGAAGACGGTCGGGACGCCGAAGGTGTCGATGTCCGGCATCGTGATGTGCTCGTAATTGCTATCCGCGATGTTCGCGTTGGTCTTGTACCAGGTGGTCTCGAGGTCGGTGCCGACGAAGGAGAAGAAATCCGCGCCGCCGTTGCCGCCGTTCCACTTGTTGAGGTAACGGGAGAAGGCCTTCTTGTCGTTGTCGAGGGTGTAGTCGTCGTCGTTGGTGGACGTGTCATCCGTGAAGACGGTGTAGAGCTTGAATTCCTCGGTGGAGTCCGTCGGGGCGAAGCGAGTGTTCCAGTTCTTCTCGAGGGTCTCGAAGCCGGTCTTGGCGTTCTCGGAGCCGGTGGAGGATTCGCGGGTCACGTAAGCGAGGAAATATTTCTCACCGTACTTGAGGGCGCCGGATTCCTCGAGGTTGGCGCGGAAATCGGCATAGGTGGCGAATTCTTCCTTCTGGACGAATTGGCAGGAATTCTCGGCGAGGGTGCGGGTGAGGGCATCCGCGGCGGATTCGGCGACTTTTTCCTTGCCGTCGATGATGTCGACGCGGCCTTCGCCTTCGAGGGAGAGGCGGAAGCTGCTCAGGTATCCCGAGGATCCTTCGGCGCTCATGGCCTGGAACCAGGTCGTGAACTTGGGAATCGAGAAGATGACGGCGAAAATGCCGCCGACAATGAGCAAGGGCTGGACCCAAGCCGTCTCGCGGATCCATCTCCAGAAGCGGGAGAAGGCGGCGCTGATGGACTTAAGAATGTACATGTGTGACCTCCGAACAAAAAGGGCCTGATAAAATCAGCGGTGTAATGATAGCACCCCCGGCCACGGAGGGCAATTGCTTCTTACTTAAGTAAGAGAGATTAAGCGTTTTGTCTTCAAAGCCGCAATCCCTCTTCCCTTTTCTTTAAGAAAGGACCATAATGCGGCCGTCTAACCATGGATAATCACAATTCACTCCGTTCCAGAATCGAAAACACCCTTTACGACCACCCGGTCCTCATGGGCACCCTCAAGAATTCCTTCGCGGTCCTCGTCCTCGCGGTCTCGGCTTTCATCTTTGCCCTCGGGTACAAGTGCTTCCTCGTCCCCAACGTCTTGATCGAGGAGTCCGGCGGCACGATCACCCGCCTCCTCTCGGGGGGAATCTCGGGCATCTCCCAGCTCATCATCATGATCGTCTCGATGTTTCCCGTCGAGCTTTCCGCCTCCTTGGAAGACACCCTCTTCTCCGTCTTCTACTTCGCCCTCAACGTCCCGGTCTTCATCGTCGCCTGGAAAGGGATCGGCAAGCGCTTCACGGCCTTTACCTTCATCAACGTCGGCCTCGTCTCCCTCTTCTCGAACCTCCTCGGCCTTTGGGACCGGGGCTGGATCTACGAGATTTCCCGTTTCGTCAACAGCAACGGCGGGATGCTGAGCCGCGCGATCTTCGCGGGCGTCTGCACCGGCCTTAGCAGCGGCCTCGCCTACAAAGTGGACGGATCCGGCGGGGGCATCGACGTGATTTCGTACTACATCGCCCTCAAGAAAAGCGTGCTCGTCGGCAAATACAACACCCTCATCAACATCTGCACCCTCACGATCTACACGATCCTCGGGTCCATCAAGGTGTGGAACGGCATGGTCGTCGTCCCGGATGGCAACAGCATGGAATTCCTCACGATGGCGTTCTATTCCATCCTCTACCTGATGGTCACGAGCGCCGTCATCGACGCGATCAACATCCGCAACAAGAAAGTCAAGATCACGGTCATCACGAGCAATCCGGACCTTGCCCGCATCATCATCTCGGCCCTCCCCCATGGGGCGACCGTCTTCCACGGGCAAGGGGCCTTCACGGGCAAGGACAAGATCGCGATCGACATCGTGGTGTCCTCCTACGAAGTGAAAAACGCGGTCAAGGTCATCCGCGAAAGCGACCCAAGCGCCTTCATTGAAGTCACCGAGCTCAAGCAAGTCTACGGCCGCTTCTTCCTCCCGCCCATCAAATGAAAACTGCCCCAAGCGAGGCAGTTTTTCTCGTTTCGTTTCCTCAGCCGAGGAGGTATTTGGCAAGAATCTCGTCGAGGGTCGCGAGGTCAAGCGGCTTGGCCATGTGCTCGTTCATCCCGGCCTCGAAGCTCTTCTTCACGTCCTCGTCGAAGGCGTTCGCGGTCATGGCGATGATCGGGATGTGCTTCTTGCCGACGTCGAGCATCCCGCGGATCTTGCGGGTCGCCTCGTAGCCGTTCATGACGGGCATCATGATGTCCATGAACACGAGGTCGTAATACCCAGGGGCGCTTTCCCCGACCATCGCGACGGCCTTCTCGCCGTTTTCCGCGCGGACTACCTCGATGTCGCGGGCCTCGAGGATCTGCTTGATGATCTCGGCGTTCAAGTCGTTGTCCTCGACGACGAGGACGCGCTTTCCCGCAAATTTCCGTCCCTTGGACGCGGGGAGACGCTGAGAAATCGCCTTGACCTCGTCGGGAGTCGCGAGGCGCAGGTCGAGATCGAGGGTGACGGTCGTGCCGCGGCCGCGCTCGCTATCGATGCGAACTTCGCCCCCGAGCAAGGTGGTGAGCTTCTTGACGATGGCCATGCCAAGGCCGGTCCCCTCGATGCCGATCTCGGTCGTGCTCTTCTCGCGCTCGAACTGGTCGAAGACGTGGGGGAGGAATTCTTCCGAGATGCCGACGCCGGTGTCGACGATGACAATCTTCTCGTGGATGAAGCCCTTCCGCTTGGAGGGGCTTTCTTCGCATGAGAAGCCGACCGCGCCGTTTTGGGGGGTGTATTTGATGGCGTTGGATAGGATGTTCGTGATGATCTGGCGGATCTTGGTGGCGTCCGCGTGCACGTTGGGGTGCTCGAGGTCCGAGCGGTAGGAAAAATGGAGGTTCTTGCTTTGGATCGAGCTCTCGAAGGTCACGACGATCGAGTCGTTGACGTCGCGGAGGTTGCAGGGGCGGGCATTCACGACGGAACGGCCGCTTTCGATGCGCGAGATCTGGAGGACGTTGTTGAGCAAATCGAGGAGGTTGTCCCCGGCTTGACGAAGTTTCTCGAGGCAATCCACGACCTTTTCCTTTTCGTCGATGTGCTCGAGGGCGAGGTTCGCGTACCCGAGGACCGCGTTCATCGGGGTGCGGATGTCGTGGGACATGTTGCTCAAGAACGTCGTCTTGGCCTTGCTCGCCTCTTGGGCTTGGCCGAGGGCCTTCTGGAGGGATTCCTTCTGCTCGAGGTCCTTCGTCTTGCGCTCCTCGATGATGCTCACGCCGAAG
This sequence comes from Bacilli bacterium, assembly GCA_016296285.1. GTDB lineage: Bacteria > Bacillota_I > Bacilli_A > RFN20 > CAG-826 > Alloenteromonas. The sequence goes on along the minus strand of JAEDJP010000016.1, from coordinate 7,289 downwards.
AGGACGTAGGTGAGATTCCCCGCCTCGTCTTTCTTCGCGGGGATGAAGGCGCATTCGAGCCACGTGGGGTGCCCGTCTTTCTTGATGTCGGCCTGGATTTCCATCGAGAGGGAGTGTTTCCCTTTCAGGCGCTCGGGGAGGGTCGAGGCGTCCGCGAAGGCGAGAAAATCGTTCGCGAACGCGGGCATCACGAATTCATTGGCGAAATACTCCAAGGTGACGGCGGATTTGCCCCCTTGCCCGATGCCGAGATCGCCCGCGGAAGCATTCGTGTCGAAGCGGATCGTCTCGAAGCGATCGCCCTTGAGCTCGACGTAGAAAACGGCGCTATAGATGGTGGAAAGGGATTGGATGATGTCGAGGTCCTTGCGCCTCGCGGCCTCTTGGCGTTCTTTCTCCTGATGGCTCTGGACTTCGATTTCCATGCGTTTCATGCGGTTGATCAGGATGAAGCCGACCGCGGCGAGGGCTCCGGCGAGGACCGCGAAAAGGGTGATGTAGAGGACCCCGTCCTTGTCCGATTTCGCAAGGGAGGCCTGGGCGACGCTTGGGGGATAGATCTGCATGAGGGTCCATGGGGTGCCGTCGACCGGAATCACGTAACCGCTCGTGCGGCCGAGATCGCCCCCGCAATCGAAACGGGTCGAGGTGCCGTTCTTGACCGCGGAAAAGAAAGCTTCTTGGTCGGATTCGAAAACGTAACTCGCGAAATAATCGACGCTTTCGACGGGGTCGTCCTGGGAAGCATAACGCCCGATGACCGCGCCGGAATGGTCGAAAACCACCGTCTCGACGGGGTTGTCATAGAGGTTCGTCTCCAAGATGGAGGCGACGGTCGATTGCTGGATGAACCCGATCATGACGCCGACGGGCTCTAGGTTCTGCTCGAGGGGGACGGCATCCGTGTAGACCGGGGCGTAGAAGCCGACGAGCTTTTGCCCGTTGACGCGGGAAGCGGGGACGAAGGCGACCCCGGCGTTGCCGGCGATGCCCGAGATGAAATAGTCGCGGTCGGAGACGTCCGCGAGCGGGCCTTCGGACGTGTAGTCGGTGCCTTCGGGATCGATGAAGCGGATCCAGTCAAAGCCGGAATTCTCCTCGAGACGGCCGAGCATCTCGAGGTCGGGGTCATCGGAATCGAGGCCCTTTCCATAAAGATAGGAAATCGAGGCGATCGCGCTTTCCTTGTCCGAAAAGACGTCCGAGACATGGCTCGAGGTGCGAACGGAAAGCTCGTGGATGTATTCATCGATCTGGGTCAGGACCCGGTTCTGGTTGCGGAAATGGGAAAAGCCAAAAATCGAGGCGGTCCCGATCGCGAGGATCAAGGCCCAAGCCGCGCCGTAGATGATGTATTTATTCCTCTGCTTCATGATGGAATCCTAATCTCTAGTTTATGGTTCACGCATGCAAAAAACAACATGAGAGGCGGATTTGTCGGAAGACAACCAATAAATGGATGGCGGGAAAAAGGAAAGCCCGGCTTGCTCGAAGCCGGGCGTGCCAAGCTTATTTCGCGAGGGAAGCGTAGTAGGCTTCATCGCCTTCGAGAATCGTGTCGAGGTGCGCAAGAACGGTCGCGACGGGGAGGATCGGGCCATGGCTCATGGTCCAATTCAAGGTCGCGAGGCCTTTCTCGTCGAGCATCGCTTTCTTCTCTTTCGCGGAAAGGGCGATGGCATAGGTCGAGGCGCCATCCTCGGCATGGGCCAGGGAGGGCATGATCTCGAAGCCGCGGGATTCCAGGGCTTCGATGAGCCGGCGGACTTCCTCGATCGAGTGCCCGACGGCGGGGATGATTTCCATCCCGGTGTTGTTCGTAACGTCCATAAGGGGACCTCCTCCGCGCATTGGTAACGGCGCGTGTCGTTGTGCGTTTGGCTTGTTGACGGCCCTACCCCTGAAAAACCGTCGTTCCGACGAATGCCTATCCGCACATGGGATTCAAGGCTCTCATATTTTCACTCTTTCTTCTCATTAAGAGAAGGGGTAAATTTTTGGAAAACCGAGATCCGCGGCATGCCCTTGCGATTTCCCTTCCCCAACGCTATGCTTTGGTCCATGGAGATGCGGGCGAAGGCCCGCGCGAACCAACATGCTGAAGATCGTTAAAGACACCGACCCGAGAATGCGGAAGAAATGCGAGCCCGTCGCCCTTCCGCTTTCCGAAGAACACGACGCGCTCATCCACGAGATGATGCGCTATCTCAAGGACAGCCAAGACCCGTCCTTCCGCGAAAAGCACCCATCCGTGAGGGAAGGGGTGGGCCTTGCCGCGCCCCAAATCGGCAAATTGCTCCGCATGATCGTCGTCTACTATCCCAGGGGCGACAAATACCCGCCCGTGGAACTCGCCTTGGTCAATCCAAAGATCGTCACGAATTCCATCCGCAAAGCCTATCTCCAAAACGGGGAGGGGTGCTTGAGCGTCGACGCGGACCATCCCGGCCACGTCATCCGCGATTTCAAGATCAAGGTCCGGGCGTATGACGCCTTTGCCAAGCAAGACGTCGAGCTCGTCGCCCGGGGGTATGACGCGATCGTCCTCCAGCACGAGATCGATCACCTCGACGGCATCCTCTTCTACGACCGGATCCCGAAGGATAACCCCTTCGCCGAACCCCCGAATTCCGAAGCCATCTGACGATTCGTCGCCTCTTCATGGGGCGGCTTTTCCATTGCGAACGAAAAAATGAATCGATCATTCCTTATTGCGTCTTTTCCGTTTATCTCTCCGCTGTATAATAAGCTTGCGAGGATTCGTTTCCCCGCAGAAAAGGAACCATTATGAAAGCAAAGAACATCCTCCTCCTCTCCGCGAGCTTCCTCTTGCTTGCCTCCTGCGGCGAAACCCAAGCCCCCGAGGTTACCATCGAAGAAGCCCAAACCATCTCCAGGAACGCCAAGGCCAAATACGAGGCCGGCGAGGTCACCGTCCCCTCCGACTTCTGGATGAAGAGCGTCATGGCCGCCACCACCGCCGAAGAAGGGACCATGGGTATGTCGGTCGAAATCACGAGCGCCCTCTCCCAAAAATACTTCCACCTCAAGAGGGAAGCGGAAGGCATTGAGGAAGCCATCTCGATGGAGCAATACGTCTACGTCAAGGACGGCACCTATGTCGTGGCGGCCGCCTTTGGCGAAGAAAAGGCCTACCAGGAAGTCTCCGTCGGCGCCGATGTCCTCTTCGAGCAAACCGTCGCGGAATACCAAACCCAATTCAACGGCGAGGAACTCGCTACCAGCTTCATGGATTCTCTCACCGAGACCATCGATGGCCTCATCGCGATGATGCCGGCCGAAGTCGAAGGCGAGCTCTCCTACCCCGAAGGCATGACCAGTTGGACCGCGACCTGCCGCAGCTCCGGGGAAGGCAACTTGAGCGTCGAGGCCTCCACCCAAGGCAACATCGATGGCGTCGCCTTCGATGCCTCCCTCAGCCTTGCCATCGACAACTACCTCCCGCAGCGCCTCTCCATCAACGAGACCAGCGGCGAAGAAAGTGCCGCCACGAGCATGGAATTTGCCTGGGGCAACGTCGATCTCGTCTATCCGAACGCCGCCGATTTTCAGGCCTAAGGAACCTCGATCCATTCAAAACCGGGGCGCGTTCCCGGTTTTTTCGTGTTTCCCTTTCCGATTCATTTCCATGGAATCCGCCTTTTTTGGAAATCTTTGTTAATATTTTGAAACTTTTTGGGAATTTGTTGACATTGACTCCCATTAATACGACAATAATCACGTCACAAGTTTTCTTGTGGCCGTCCGGGCCGCTGCCCGGGAGAGCCAGGCGTCCCCCCTTACACCTGGCTTTTCTTTTGCCCATTCGTCTTGACTCCGAACGCTTTTGCTGAAACCCCTTTCATTAAAGAAAGGGCTTTTCCTTTGGCCTTAGACCACGTATATTACAAGTAACGAACGTTACCAACGAGAATACCACTCCATTTTTCTAGAGGTTTTTATGAGAGATACCCCAGTCAATATCTTTGCCCTCGGCGGGCTCGGTGAAGTGGGCAAGAACACCTACTGCTTCGAGACCGACCGCTCGCTCATCCTGGTCGACGCGGGCGTCCGCTTCCCAGAAGCGAACCTGCCTGGCGTCGATTACGTCATCCCGGACTATTCCTACCTGAAGAGCAACCGTTCCAAGATCAAGGGCCTTTTCATCACCCACGGCCATGAAGACCATATCGGCGGCATCCCTTTCTTGCTCCGCAGCGTCCACATCCCCGTGATCTACGCCCCGCGCCTCGCGGCCGCCCTCATCCGCCACAAGCTCGAGGACGCCCGTTTCCGCGACCCGGTTAACATCGTCGAGTACGACGAGAATTCCCGCGTCAAGATCGGGGACGATTTCGAGATCTCCTTCTTCCGCGTCACCCACTCCATCCCGGATTCGTTCGGCATCTGCATCGATAGCGCTTCCGGCCGCATCATCGAGACCGGCGACTTCAAGATCGACTTGACCCCGGTCGGCCCGAATTTCGAGATCGACAAGCTCGCCCGCCTCGGCACCGAGGGTGTCGACCTCCTCATGGCGGATTCGACGAACGCCGAGATCGAAGGTTACACCCCGAGCGAGACGAACGTCCGCCGCGGCGTCGAGGAAGTTTTCGACAAAGCACCCGGCCGCATCATCGTCTCGACCTTCTCGAGCAACATCAACCGCATCCAGCAAGTCGTCGAAGTCGCGGTTTCCCACGGCAGGAAGATCTGCGTCCTCGGCCGTTCCATGAAGAACGTCATCGGCATCGCCCGCGAATACGGCTACATCAAGATCCCCGACCAGGCGATCATCCAGGAAAACAGCCTGCGCAATTACCGCAACTCCGAGGTGTGCATCGTCTGCACGGGCAGCCAAGGCGAAGAGATGGCGGCCCTTTCCCGCATCGTCAACGGCGATTCCCGCTTCACCTCGATCTACCCCGGGGACACGGTCGTGTTCTCCTCGAATCCCATCCCGGGCAACGGGGCCCTCGTCGAGAAACTCGTCAACAAGCTCGTCAAGATGGGCGCGGACGTGAAGCAGAATTCCCTCGCCTTCTCCCTCCATTCCTCCGGCCACCCCTCGAAGCAGGAACTCCGCCTCATGCAACGCCTCGTGCGCCCGTCGTATTTCATGCCGGTCCACGGCGAATACCGCATGCTCAAGATCCACGGGCAGATCGCCGAGCAACTCGGCATGGCCCCCGACCACGTCTTCCTTTGCGATAACGGGGAGCAGCTCACCTTGTTCCAGCACAAGGTCTTCCGGGGCGGCGTCGTGCCCGCGAACGCGGTTTACATCGACGGCAACGACCTCGACGGCGTCAACGGGACCGCGATCAACGAGCGTTCCATCCTCAAAAGCGACGGGATGGTCTCGGTGCTTCTCGCGATCGACACCAAGAAACGCAAGCTCATCGTCGAGCCCCTCGTCTATACCCGCGGGTTCGCCGCGGACGAGGAGAGCCACGTCGTGCGTCACAGCCAGCAACGGGCTCGCGAGGCCGTGCGCGCCATCCTCGAGAAAAAGGACTTCTCCTTCTCCGAGATCAAGGTCGCGATCAAGGATACCCTCGCGAAATACATCTCCCGCAAGACGGACCGGAACCCGATGATCGTCCCGGTCATCATGGAAAGCCATTCCTAAGCCATGTTCATCCTCGCTTCTTCTTCCCCGAGACGGAAAGAGCTTTTGGCCAAGATCGTCCCATCCTTTACGATCGTCGTCCCCATGGTCGACGAATCCTCGCTTTCCTTTCTTTCGCCCAAGGACTTGCCCGCGGAGGAGAGCAAGCTCAAGGCCTACGCGGTCGCGAGCCGTTACCCGGGCGATGAGATCCTCGCCTGCGATACGGTCGTGCTCCTCGACGGGGAGGCGCTTGGCAAGCCAAAAGATGCCGAAGAGGCCAAGGCGATGCTCAAGAAGGAATCCGGGCGCAAGCAAATCGTCTTAAGCGGCTATACGTATATCGGGCATGGCAAGGAAATCACCCGGACCGTCAAAACCGAGGTCTTCTTCGAGGATTTAAGCGACGCCCTGATCGAGGCCTACGTCGCGACGGGGTCGCCCCTTGATAAGGCGGGCGCCTATGGCATCCAGGATCGCTTCCCCCTCGTGAAGGAAATCCGCGGCAGCTTCGACAACGTGATGGGACTGCCGACCGAAGACATCAAAAAAGCCCTTTCCTTCCGGGAATAGGGCTCGCTTTTTATTTTCCTTCCTCGCCGAACAGGACGTTTTCGACGCGTTCGGCATCCCCTTGGATCACGAGGGTCAGCTTGTTCGACATGAGGATGAACGAATCGACCCCCGCGTCCTTGAGGCGTTCCTTGTCGAGCAAGGAATAATCCTTCAAGACGAGCTCGATGCGGCTGCCTTTGCGAAGATGGGAGACGATGTTGTCTTCCCCTCCCATGGCGGAGAGGTATTCGCTTTTGGCGACGCTTTTGCGGGCGCGTTCCTTTTTCTTGTGGGGACGCAGAAGCAAAAGCAGCAAGACGACGAGCAGGAGGACGGCGACCACGATGAGCGCGATCCACCAGGCATTCTCCTTCAAGAAGCGATCGACGGAAGATGCGTCGAAGAGGGGCAACATTCTTTTTCCAAACATAAACGAAGTTAGTATAATACGGGACGGAGGATAAACAATGTCCAATGCCATCGAAATCGAAGCCAAAGCGCTTGTGAGCGCCGAGGAATACAAGAAGCTCGCGAAGGCTTTCCGCGGCTATCCCCGTTACGTCCAGACGAACCATTACATCGACACGGAAGACCGTTACCTCGCCCAGGAAGGGATCGCCCTCCGCATCCGCGAGAAGGGGCAAGCCTACGAGCTCACCCTCAAGACCCCTCTTTCGGAAGGGTTGCTCGAGAAAAACGCAACCATCACCTACACCCAATTCGCCGAGCTGCGCGATTTCGGGGAATTCCCCAAGACGGACATCACCCGTTTCCTCATCCAGCTCGACATCGACGTCACGAAGCTCAAGATCCTCACGTCCCTCACGACCGAGCGCATCGACGTCGATTTCAAAGGTGGCCTCCTTTCCTTGGACCGCAACACGTATTCCGGCAAGACGGACTACGAGATCGAGTTCGAATACAACTCCCTCATCGGGGCCAAGAAGATCATGAAGGATCTCTTCGACGAGAACGGCATCGAGGTCCATTTCTCCGAGCAAACCAAAGTCCATCGCGCGATGGCGGCGATCGGGAAATAACGACGAGCATCAAAAAAGGCGGCGCGAATGATGTGTACCCAATTTGCTGGACCGAATTGAAACCATCATAACGAAGCTCCACA
>JAEDJP010000111.1 GCA_016296285.1 Bacilli bacterium | reverse complement strand
CGTTATGATGGTTTCAATTCGGTCCAGCAAATTGGGTACACATCACGAAGGTCGCCGATTTTCGAAACGAGAATCAATGACGGAAGAAGGCCACGAGTTCCGTCGCCGTGTCGGCTTCTTCGCCTCCGCCGACGCCGCTGAGAAGCATGATGACCATGGCGAGGAAGAGGAAGAGGATGGCGAAGCCGAAGGTGAGGTACGTGACGACCTTTTCAGAACCGCGTTCCTTGGTTTTCGCGAAAACGTTCAGGCCGCCGCCGGTGATGGCACCAGAAGCACCCTCGGATTTACCACCTTGAAGGAGGGAGAGGATGATGATGATCAGGCACACAATGATGAAGATGACGTCATACCATTGCATAAAGGACTCCTTTCGTTTACGCGCCGTAAAAAGATATACCAAAATCTAGGGAAGAGCAACCAATTCCGCGCGTAGGCGCGCCAATGGCCGCCAATCACAGCAATTCAAGAAGGCTCTTCAAGCGCGGACGGGCAAAATCGGAATATTCCCCATCGCGATCGAGGAGGTACGAATCGATGCCCGCGGCGTCGGAAGCTTCGATATCCTGAAGCGAATCGCCAACATAAACAACGGACGGGGACGGCGTTTCCCCGAGGTCGCGAAGGGCGAAGAGCAAGGGCTCGGGAGAGGGCTTTCCGTGTTGATAGACATCGGAACCCATGAGAACATCGGCGACGCCTTCATAGCCCCAATAAGCCAGGACAAGTTGGATGTGGTGAACGGAATTGCCGGAGACGATGCCGATTTTCTTGCCCTTGGCGCGCACCGCGTCCAGCACGGCTTTCGTCTCGGGGAATGGGATATTTTGCGCGACGGTCGTGGGATCGTCGATCGAGGCGGTCAAAGCGGCCCCAAAGGCGGGGTAGTCTTCTTTTTTCACCTGCCGTTCATCGAGGGTTTGGAAGAGATTCTGATGCATATAATGGTCGCATTGCTCGTCCGTGACCGTCTCGCCGATGGCCGCGAAGGCATCGGCCCACACCTTGCGCAAAGAACGTTTCGTGTCGAAAAGGGTCCCGTCGAAATCAAAGAGATAAACGTCGTATTCCTTCATTTCCTTTCCTCCAGATGCGCCCTTGCTTCCAGCATGATGTCGCGCAGTTCGGCGGCACGCTCGAAGTCATAGGCCTTGGCCGCCGCTTTCATTTGCTTCTCGATCTCGGCGATGCGGGCCTCGAGTTCTTTGCGGCTCGTCTTGCCGCTTTCGTCGATGAGAGACTTCATCTCGTCCTCGCTGTTGCTTAGCGGCGGGCGGATTTCTTTGTGGATGGTCGTCGGGACGATGCCATATTCCTCGTTGTAGGCTTCTTGCTTGGCGCGGCGGCGCATCGTCTCCTTGATGGCTTCCTTCATGGCGTCGGACTCGGAATCGGCGTACATGATGACCCGGCCTTCCGCGTTGCGGGCGGCGCGGCCGATGATCTGAATCAAGGAACGGGTGCTCCGCAGGAACCCTTCTTTGTCCGCGTCGAAGATGGCGATCAAAGAGACTTCGGGGATGTCGAGGCCTTCGCGGAGCAAATTGATGCCGACAAGGACATCGTACTTTCCTTTGCGCAGCTGATAGATGATCTGGGATCTCTCGAGGGTCTTGGTCTCGCTATGGAGATACGTGACTTTGATGCCCCGGTCGCGAAGATAACTCGTGAGGTCTTCTGCCATCTTGATGGTCAAAGTCACCACCATGGTCCTCTCGTTTTTCTTGATTCGTTCCCTGATCTCGGAAATGAGATCCTCGACTTGACCCTCGGTCGGGCGCACCTCGATGATGGGGTCGAGGAGGCCAGTCGGACGGATGATTTGCTCGACGACTTCATGACCCGCCTTCTCAAGTTCGTAATCCCCAGGGGTCGCGGAAGTGCAAACGACGGCGTTTGGCAAAAGGGCTTCCCATTCCTCGAAGTTGAGGGGGCGGTTATCAAGGGCGCTCGGCAAGCGGAACCCGTAATCGACAAGCGTTTGTTTCCTGCTGCGGTCGCCGTTATACATCCCGCGGATTTGAGGCAAGGTGACGTGGCTTTCGTCCACCAACATCAAATAATCCTTGGGCATGTAGTCAAGAAGGCAATAGGGGCGTTCGCCGGGATTTCTTTGGTCGATGTGTCGTGAATAGTTCTCGATCCCCGGGCAGCGGCCGAATTCGAGCATGGATTCCATGTCCTGACGCGTCCGCATCTCGAGACGTTCCGCTTCCAAAAGCTTGCCTTGGGAGCGGAAATAAGCGAGGCGTTCCTCTAATTCTTGCTTGATCGTGACGCAGGCCGCCTCGATGCGTTTACGCGTGGAAGCATGGTCATAGGCCGGGAAGATCGGGTAGGTCGCATACGTCCTTTGCACTTCTCCCGTTACGGCATCGATTTGCTTGATGGACTCGACTTCATCCCCGAAACAATCAAGGCGAATATAGTAGTCGTGCGTTGCGGGGGCGATGTCGATGACATCTCCATGGACGCGGAAGGTCCCGGGCTTAAGCTCGAGGTTGTTCCTCGAATACTGGGCTTCCAAAAGCTGCGCGAACAAGGCTTTTCGATTCAGGGTTTCCCCTTGGCGGATCTCGAAAATGAGACCCTTGTATTCCGCGGGGTCGCTCAAGCCGTAAATCGCGGCGACGGAGCAGACGACGATCGTGTCGCGGCGAGTCAGAATCGAGTTCATCGCCGCGGTGCGCATCATGTCGATTTCCTCGTTCATGACCGCGTTCTTGTCGATATAGGTGTCGCTTTTCGGGAGATAGGCTTCCGGCTGATAGAAATCGAAGTTCGAGATGAAATACTCGACCCGGTTGTTCGGGAAAAGCTCTTTGAGTTCCGCATAAAGCTGGCCGGCCAAGGTTTTGTTGTGAACCATGACGATCGTCGGGCGGTTCAAAGAGGCGAGGATGTTCGCGTCCGTGAACGTCTTCCCGGTGCCGGTCGCCCCTTGGATCACCGTCCACTGCTTGCTCGCGGCAATGCGCGCCAAAGTCGAGGAAATCGCCTGCGGCTGGTCCCCCGTCGGCACGAACTTGGAAACGAGTTCAAAGGGCTTACTCTCCACGCGCGGAATCTCCCTTTTCTTTCCGTTCTTTCTTTGCTTTCTTGCGTGCGATAAGCGGGTCGAAACCCTCCCCGTTGATCATGGATGCGTTCGTGAATGTCACAAAAGCGCGGGGGTCTGTTTGCGCGATAAAATCACGAAAAGCCTGCAATTCCCGGTTGGAAAAGGCGACGCGAATCACTTTGCGCTCTTTTCCGGAATAAGCGCCGACGCCATCGAGAACGGTCGTCGTGCGTTCCATTTTCGTCACGACGTAATCGATGATCTTTTCGTACTCGTCCGAGATGATTTCCGCGATGACATACGTGGAGGAACGAGAATACACGAATTGGATGGCGATCGCGCAAACCAAGGCGGCGAGGATGCCAAGGAGGCCAGGGGTCAGTTGTCTCGTGCAAAAGATGCCGACGACAACGAGGGTGCCGTCGATCAAGAAGGAAGCCAATGCCTCCTTGATGGGGGTATGCTTGGCACTCAACACGCAAAGGACATCGAATCCCCCGCTAGATCCATCACCGAGGTAGGTAAACGCGACACCCGCGCCGATGAACGCGCCGCCGAAAACAGCGGCGATCAGCAAGACGGGCAATGTGGCGCTCCCCTCTCCAGAAGTCGAAACGACCATGTCGGCCAAAGCCTGCCCGAGGGGAATCCCGTCAATCATGGGGATGCGATAAAGCAGCGTGAAGAAAAGCGGGTAAACGAAGGAAGCGAAGAGGGTGCGCAACGTGAATTTCTTGCCAAGGAAGAGAAACGAGATGACGAGGAGGATGAGTTGCAGTCCCCATGTGACGATGTCGATGACCTGAAACGTGTTCCCGCTCAAGTCCACGAAATACTGGACGATGACGCCGACGGAGATGATGCCGCCGGGAATGAGCTGGAAAGGCGTGATGAAAACGGCATCGCCAAAAGCGAGGA
>JAEDJP010000015.1 GCA_016296285.1 Bacilli bacterium | reverse complement strand
GTGCCATCCATGCCTCCCGGCGGCGACTGCCGCCTTTTTTCTTCTTTGAAGAAACTGGCTCTTTCCGTATTTGCTCCTCATGTTAAGATAACGACAGTTTATGAGCACCATCAAAGAATATGTTGCCGCCCGCAAGGCCGTCATCGCCGAGGAAATCAAGGCGCGGCCGCGCGCGCCTCGTCTTTCGATTCTGCAAGTGAATGACAATCCCGCAAGCAATGCCTACGTCAACGGCAAGATGAGGGATGCGAAAGAACTCGGGGTGGAAGCCACGCTCCTTTCTTTTCCGACGACCATTTCCGAAGAGGAACTCCTCTCCGAGATCCGCCGCCTGAATGACGATGAATCCGTCGATGGGATCATCGTCCAACTTCCTTTGCCCCGCCACATCCAGGAAGAAGCCGTGAAATGGACCGTCGATCCCAAAAAAGACGTCGATGGATTCCATCCTTGCACGACGTTTGAGCCTTGCACCCCCAAAGGAATCGTCGAATATCTTTCTTCCGTCGGCTTCCCTTTCGTCGGAAAGAACGCGGTTGTCCTCGGGCGCAGCAACATCGTCGGCAAGCCGATGGCCAAGATGCTCCTTGCCCGTTCTTGCAACGTGACCGTTTTGCATAGCAAGACCTCGGAAGAGGACAAGGCTTTTTATCTCGCCCACGCGGATTTGATTGTCGTCGCGATCGGGAAAATGCATTATCTCGATTCGCGCTTCACGTATAAAAAAGACGCGATCATCGTCGATGTCGGCATCAACCGCGGAGAAGACGGGAAGTTGCACGGGGATGCCCTTCCGGGCTTGCCCGTCGCTTTGCAAACCCCGGTTCCCGGCGGCGTTGGGCTTTTGACCCGTCTCGCATTGATGGAAAATGTCATGGAGGCTTCCAAAAAATGAAATTTTACATTGGCAACGAACATGTTTATGGGCTTGAGCGCGCCGTGAAGGCGAGCGGCAACCCGATGCGCACCAAAATCGATACCACTGAACCGAACGAGAAGGATTTCGTCCGCGCGAGCAAACTCGGCGCCTGCCGGGGCGGGGAAGGACACGACAACTACCTCAAGGGCATCACGGTTCACGTGGACATCGTCGCACCTTTGTTTTGGTGGAAAGAAGCCCAACGGTACCACTGGTTTGATTTCGTTTCGAGCGAATCCACGATGCACTGCCTTCTCAAATTCGATGTTTCGGCCCAATGCGTTGATGATACGGACCCCGTCATCCTCGAACGCATGAACGCCCTCATCGCCGAATACCTCGCGATGCCGGAAGATCTGACGGATCCCGTCCAAACCGCGAAGAAGAAGGAGAAGTGGCGCGTTCTCGTCGCCTCGCTCCCTTCGGGATTCTGCCTTGGGGCGACCATGGTCACGAATTATCAGCAACTCAAAACCATGTATCATCAACGCCGTTTCCACAAACTCCAGGAATGGCATGATTTCTGCGATTGGTGCGACACCCTCCCGCATTTTCAGGAGCTGACGCACGCCGCGGATTATTGAGGAAAACGCATCCATGGGTTCCCCCTCTTCCGCTTACACGCTCTTCGGATTCGACTTCGGACACAATGAGGGGCAGCGCGAGCTGATCCGCCTCATCAACATCGACCCGGTCTTGATGCCGGTCGTTTATTGCGTCGGCGGCGCGGGTACCGGCAAGACCTTTGCCACCCTTGCCGCTTGCCTCAATCTCGTTCGCGGGCCGCGAAACACAAGGAAATTCAAAACGATTTTCTATATCCGGGAACCAGTCGAAATCGGGCATAGACTCGGCTATCTCAAAGGGACGGAAGAAGAAAAATACGGGCCCTATCTTGGTCCCCTTCTTGATAACTACAATCACCTGATGGAGAACATTTCCCTCGACAATGGCCACCCCATGCGCGAGCCGAAACGAAAGGACGCGATCATCGACGCCCCTCTTTACGACCGTCTCCCTAGCGACATCGTTCCCCTTGCCCCGGAGTTCATGCGCGGGCGTTCCTTCAACGATGCTCTTCTCATTGTCGACGAAGCCCAAAATATGACCCTCGATGAAATCCAGACGATGGTCACCCGCATCGGGAATCACAGCAAGATGATCCTGATTGGCTCGCCAAATCAGATCGACGTCCCCGGCCAAAGCGTCGAGAAAAACGACTTCGAGACGTCTTATGAGATTTTGAAACCGACCGAGCTCGTCGGGTATGTCAAACTCGTGGAACCTATGCGGACTTCCTTCGTCGTAGACTTCGACCTTCGCTTTGTGGAATACAAGGAAAAGAACCGAAAATAAAGGGGACGCCTCTTCTTTAACCTGGCCCCGTGCCGTCATTCAATCATAATCAGCCATTTTCAGAGCACCCTTGGCAGGGGCCAAATGATCGAATTCGACGTGACGCCTCTCTTTTATTTCTTGTGTTCGATGGCTTTCGGCTCGTCGACGACTTCGATTTCCTTGACGTCTTCCTTGGCGTCGATCACGGGTTCCGCCTTCTGTTCGGCTTGTTCGGCCGGCTTCTTTTCCTCGGTCTTGGCAGGCTCGGGTGCAGGCTCTTCTTTTGGTTCCTCGATGACCTTCTTTTCTTCTTTGCTCAGGCGGTGCAACTTAATCGCGGTGATGATGACTTGGGCGATGCCCGCGAGAGAGAAGACGGCCCCGGAGGTGATCAAGACAATCTGGTTCGTGTCATCTTGGGTGTAGAAGAGAATCAAGACGACGATGCCGACCGCGACGAGGATCGCCGCGAAAAGGATCTCGAGAATCGGGATGAAGAGTTTTTGGCTCTTTTTGATGATCGTGATGACGGAGAAAAGAAGCATCAGGAGGCCGATCACGATGAGAAGAACCGCGATGGCATTGATGATGAGGCGGGTGAAGATGTCGTGGAAAATCATGATGAGGATGCCCGCGGTCAATTCGAAACCGCCGACGAGCATCACGCTTTCATCGGTTTCCTTGCCTTTGAAATTGACCCCGAGCACGATGCGGAGGGCGGCATCCATCGCGACGAAGGCGCCGACGACATAAGGAAGGATGTTGGAGATGACGACCTTGCTCGCGTCCCCGTCTTTTTCGTAAAGGACGCCGAACACGATGCTCAGGACCCCGGCGAGGAGGAGCAAAACCGCCTCGGCGAGATTCCAGATGCACCAGAATTTCTGGAAATTGAAGGGTTTCTTTTCCTTCGGTGTTTTTGTTTGCTTTTTCATGGACATAAACGTAGTTTCCTCTTGCGAGATATTGTATGACTAGTATAAATATTTTTGGTCAGGAGTAGTGAAAAAGAATGAAGAAAACATTGATGAAAAAGTATGCCGAGCTCATCGTGCGCAGCGGCATCGCCCTCAAGAAAGGGCAGTCTGTCATGATCAAGGCCAACGTCGACCAAGAAGCCTTCGTTGCCATGGTGATGGACGAATGCTATAAGGCGGGGGCCAAGCACGTCCACGTGCACTGGCTTTCCGAGGCCTGCCACCGCGTCGAGGTGAAGAAAGGGAAGCTCTCCGCTCTCAAGGAAGTGCTCCCGATGGAAGAAGGCGAGCAGCGTTGGCTCACCGAAGACCTCCCTTGCCTCATTTGGATCGATTCGGACAACCCCGATGCCTCGAAAGGCCTCGATGCCCAAAAGATGGCCGCCATCAAAGTCGCCCATTACAAGAAGAACGCGGCCTTCATCGGGGCGCGCGCCAACCATTATCAATGGTGCATCGCCGGCGCCCCGAGCAAAGCCTGGGCGAAGAAAGTGTTCCCGAATGACACCCCCTCCCGCGCCATCGAGAAGCTTTGGGAAGCGATCCTTCTTGTGTCCCGCGCGGATGACGGCAATGGAATCGAGAATTGGAAGGAGCATGACCGCATTTTGAAATCCAAATGCGACGCGCTCAACGCCTTGCGCCTTAAATCCCTCCATTACACGTCCAAGAACGGCACGGACCTCAAAGTCGGGCTCATCCCCGGCGTCATCTTCGAGGGCGGTGGAGAAAAGACCCTCGAAGGGACTTATTTCCAACCGAACATCCCGTCGGAAGAATGCTTCACTTCCCCACGCAAAGGCGAGGCGGAAGGCATCGTTTATAGCGCCAAGCCCCTTGCCTATCAAGGGCACCTCATCCGCGATTTCTGGGTGAAGTTCGAAAACGGGAAAGCCGTGGACGTCCACGCGGAAGAAGGGGAAGAAGCCCTCCGCTCCATCTTGAGCCTCGACGAAGGAAGCGCCTATCTTGGCGAATGCGCCCTCGTTCCGTATGTATCGCCCATCAACAACACGGGCCTTCTCTTCTATAGCACCCTTTACGACGAGAACGCCTGCTGCCACTTGGCCCTTGGCCGCGGCTTCACGAACCTCTATCCCGATTTCGAGAAATACACGGAAGACGAAATCCATGGGTTCGGCATCAACAAATCCTTGAGCCATGTCGACTTCATGATCGGCTCGGAAGACCTGAACATCGTCGGGACGACCGAGGATGGCCGCGAAATCCAAATCTTCAAAGACGGGAACTGGGCCTTCTAATCCGCTTCGGTTCTGAAAAATAGCGCCCACGAGCCAACGATGGCCGGGCGCTTTTTTCATAGGCGCTCGAGATTGACGAGCTTGGAAAAGGGAATGGATTTCCCTTCCATCTGAATGGTCCTGCGCGACACGTCGATGCGGTCCATGATCCCAAATAGGGCATAACGGTACCCGTCA
The DNA here is from genome assembly GCA_016296285.1 of Bacilli bacterium. GTDB lineage: Bacteria > Bacillota_I > Bacilli_A > RFN20 > CAG-826 > Alloenteromonas. Next base: position 15,757 of record JAEDJP010000015.1, on the reverse strand, counting down.
TCCCAATATTCCAGCCGCACATCTTCATGCGCGTAATGCACGAGAATCTCATTGATCTCCTCCGCGCGATCCGAGGAGATGAGAGGCTTTGGCCGCTTGTTTTTCTCGTAAAGCATGCGCGACAAAATGGCGGATTGCTCCACGAGGGATTTGTAGGGTTGGTATTTGACCATCCCCCGATCGCTTGCGCCCATCATGCGTTATGTCCCCCGATTTGCGTGTGCTTGACGCGGATGGTGGAATCCTTCGTCAAGGACGTGGCCCTCAAGACCGCGTTCCGGCCAAAGATGTTCTGGATTTCATCCATCGTCTTGTAGAGCCGGCGCCTTTCTTCCAAGTCCTCTGCGGATTCGAACAGCGAATACTGCTGGGTCTCATAAGAGGAAAGGGAGGAAAAGGTGATGCCGAGGTTTCGGATGGGCGCGGCGCAGACGTGTTCGTTGAAGACGCCGAGGACCGCCTCGTAAAGGATGTCGTTATCGTCATAACGGATATTCAGGGACCTTTGGCGCGAAAACCCGGGGACCCCGGATGAGGCGGAATAGCCGCAATAGACGGAAACGCACCCGGCTTTGTAACCCCCAAGGCGCAGCCGGAAACAAAGATCATCCGTCATCTCGCGCAAGAGAAGCCGCGCCCCTTTTCGGTCATAATCGCGATAAAGGGTTTGTCCGCAGCTAAGGTTCCGTTCCCTTGGCACGTACTTTTCGCGGATATCGGTCTCGTCGATTCCGTTCGCGAGCCGGTGCAGCTCGGTCCCCATGACGCCGAATTCCTTTTTCAACAGGAGGGGATCCGTCTTGGCGAGGGCCTCCATGGAGTAAATCCCAAGCTTCCCCAAGTGGGATGAAATCCCGCCGGCGATCCCCCAGATCTTGGTGATCGGGCGGATGGCCCAAAGCTTCTCTTTCACGTCCTTTTGGAACCATCTCGCGCGGAAGGGAGGACGCTTCTTGCCCTCGTTATCCAAGCAGATTTTGGCAAGGAACATATTGGGTCCGATGCCGGCGGTCGCGAGGAGATTGAGTTCGTCTTTGATGCGTTTCTGGATGCGCCCGACCATCTCTTCCGCGGTGCAACCATAAAGGGACAAGTAGGGCCCAAGGTTTAGGAAAGACTCATCGATAGAATAGACGTGCAAATCGCATTCATCGACGAAATCGAGGAAAATGGACACGACTTTTGCACTCATTTCGATGTAATAACGCATCCGCGGCTTCGCGAAAATCATGCCGGGAACGTGAGGCAAATCCTTGACGCGGCACACGTTGGAACAGCCGTATTTCTCTTTCAAGAACGGGGTGACGCTCATGACGATTGTCGCATCGGTGCGGTCGGGATCCGCGACGACAAGAGGCGTGGTGAAAATGTCGAGTCCGCGGTCCGCGCACTCGCAGGAGGCGTAGAAAGATTTCATGTCGATCACGGCGTAGACGTTTTCCATGGGCCACAAACTATAAAGGAAAAAAGTTGAAGAAATAGACTTGATTTTTGGCGTTTGGAAAAGAGGGTCTGGAACCTTAAGAAGAGCCTTACTTTATTTCTTTCGCAAGGGAGGGGAAAAGGCAGAAACGCGTTAACGAAAGTAACTGACTCGCCCTTACCGATTTACGTCTTTCTCGCCTTGTCGCCCTTTTCCAAAAAGGAACACCAAAAAAGGTTTGACAAAGGCAGACTCTCCCCGTATATTTTGTAACGCGCCTCGAAAGAAGCGCGAAACACTCGTGGGCCTTTAGCTCAGCTGGGAGAGCGCCTCCATGGCATGGAGGAGGTCATCGGTTCGATCCCGACAAGGTCCACCAATTCATTCATTGACCGGGTTGCGACCCGGTTTTTTCATGCAAGAGCAAAAGCCCTAATGCTCCTTCTTTTCCAGCGCGAAAGAAGCGAGTAATACGACGAGCCCTGCCGCGAGGAAGCCAGCGGAGACGTTCATGATGGTGGCGGACCCTGTCACGTAAATGGCGCTGCCAACCAAGGGGCCAACGACATTCCCGATGGAAATCACGCTTTGACGAAGCCCCATGATCGTCCCATAGTTCCTTTCTTTGGCCCGCTTGGCGATGTGCGCTTGTTCGAGGGGTGTGATCATCGTCTTGATCATCGCGTAGGCCAAATTGGACGTATAAAGCATGATCAAGAGGTCGGCGGGAACATTGTAGGTGACAAGCGTCAACCCGACGGAAAGCAAAACGAAGAGGCCCAAAAGCATTTCGTGACGGACCCGTTTCCCTTTCTTGAGGAGGGGGATGAGGAACAGGTTCGCGAAGAATCCGAGCACGCCCGTGATGAAGACATAATGCCCAAGGGTCGCGGTCGAATATCCGCGATCAATCACGATCGTGTCGGAGTATTTGGATAGATTCACCTGGCCCATCGTGAGGAAAAGGAGGAAGGCGAGGAAAACGATCATCGAGACGCGGATCCCCTTCCTTTCGCGTGGCTCTTCCTTGGCGGGCTCGACGGCCGGCGCTTTCCTCGTCTCGGGGAGAAGGAAGAGAAGCAAAAGGGCGAGAACGATCCCGAACCCGGATTGGACGAGGAAGAGCGTCTCGATGGAAAGGCCCCCGTATGTGTGGAGCAGCCCGCCCACTTCGTAGCCGATGCTGCCGCCAAGGAGGGCAGTGCCGGCAAAGAAGGAGAGCGATTCCGTCCTGCTTGCGGGTTCGCTTTCATCGATCACGACGGAAAGGAACAGGGCAATGGGGGCGCTTGCGAAGAAGCCAGAGAGGAAACGGAACAGGACGATGACGATCGGAAATTCGTTCAAAAACCCGAAGCCGAGTTGGGACAACGCGTATCCGACGACCCCGATGATCATCCAGGGTTTGCGCCCCTTCTTGTCGCTTAGGAAGCCCCAAAGCAAAGCGCCGATGGCTTGCCCCAAGGACATCGCGGAATAGAAAAACCCGAAAAACGCGGAGTCGAGCTCGAGTTCCCGGACGTAGACGGTCGTCACGGGATGGAGGATGTTCACGAAGATGTTGAGAAGCAAGTAGAGGCCCGCGATGAGCAGGTAACGCTTGCTCCGCAAAAAGGAGAAATTCATCGGGGGTATTGTAAAGGACCTCGGGGAGGAAACCTAGAAGAAGTCTCGCTTTAAAGCGAGGTTTTATTTTACGCGGAAACGGCATATCATTTCCCCATGAAACGAAAGAACAAAGCGGAATTGACCCTGCGCGAAAAATGCCATCTCGTGCATGGGAAGGGGTTCTGGCACACGCACGGCGTCTCCCGGCTTGGTTTGCCTGGGATCGAGATGCACGACGGCCCTTTTGGGGTACGCAAGATCAACGAAAAGGAAAAGGACCCGTACAACTCCGCTTTGTCCACCTGCTATCCCTCGCCAGCCCTTCTTGCCTGCTCTTGGGACGAAAGCCTCGAGCAGGAGATCGGCGAAGCCATGGCCCGCGAAGCCGCGAGCAAGGATACCTCCCTGCTTTTGACGCCCGGGGTGAACATCAAGCGCAACCCCCTTTGCGGCAGGAACTTCGAATACTTCTCCGAGGATCCCTTGCTTTCCGGCAAGATGGGCGCGGCTTTCATCAAGGGGACTCAAAGCTATCACGTCGGCTCCTGCGTGAAGCATTTCGCCTGCAATTCCCAGGAGAGCTACCGCAACATCAGCAACTCCATCGTCGATGAACGCGCGCTGAACGAGCTTTACCTCAAGCCTTTCGAAATCGCGGTAAAGGAAGCGAATCCTTGGGCCATCATGACTTCCTATAACCTCATCAATGGGGTTCATGCCTCCGATAACGAATATCTTTTGAAGACCATCCTGAGGGACACCTGGCATTATGACGGCGTCGCCATGTCGGATTGGGGCGGAACCTTTGACCCCGTCGAAAGCCATAACCACGGTCTTGACCTCGAAATGCCTTGCACGGTGAAGAAACGGACCGGCACCCTCGTCCGCGCGGCGAGAACCGGCCGCCTCGACGGCAACGCCCTCACGGAATCCGCGGATCGTATGCGGAAAATGCTCGAGAAAGCCAAGAAGCGCGGCCAAGGGGACTATGACCCCGAGGAAGCGCATAAACTCGCGAAAAAGGCCGCGGAGAAATCGATCGTCTTGTTGCGGAATGAGGACGGCATGCTGCCGTTGTCTTCGTTGAATGGTTGCTGTGTCATCGGCGCGTTCGCGGAAAAGCCCCGGTATCAAGGCAACGGCTCGAGTTTCGTGAAAACAAATGGGGTGGTGTCGTTCCTCGACGCGGTCGCGGACAAGAAAATCCCTTATGCGAAGGGGTATGACCTGAATCATTCCGATCCCGACGATGCCCTGGTTCTCCAAGCCGTCGACCTCGCCTCCAAATCCAAGAAGGTCCTTTTGTTCCTCGGTCTCCCGGACATCCTCGAAAGCGAAGGCTATGACCGCGAGACCATCAACTTGCCTGACAATCAGCTGAGCCTTTTCGACGCGATTTATTCCATGAACCCGAATATCGTCGTCATCCTTTCTTGCGGCGCTCCCGTCGCCCTGCCCTTCGTCTCCGAGACCAAGGCGATCCTCGCGGATTACCTCGCTGGGGAAGCGGGCGCGGAAGCGATTCGCGACATCCTCCTTGGCAAGGTCTGCCCAAGCGGCAAGCTCGCGGAAACCTGGCCCCTCCATCTCGCGGACATCCCGTCTTTTGGCTTCTATCCCGGGTTCGAAGGGCTTGCCCTTTATAAGGAAAGCATCTTCGTCGGTTATCGTTATTACCTGACCGCGGAAAAAGACGTCATGTTCCCCTTTGGACACGGGCTTTCCTATGCCAAATTCGGCTACACGCTGTCCCTATCTACCGACAAAATTGGGAGAACGGACGCCTGCGTTGCCGAGGTGAAGGTGACGAATCGCAGCAAAAGGACGGCTGAGGCGGTCATCGAGCTTTATGCAGAACCGGAAAAGCAAGGAGCCGTGTTCAAGGCCAAACGCACCCTCATCGCGTTCCAGAAAGTCGCGCTCGGCCCTTCGGCTTCCGCGACGGTGCAATTCACGTTGAAGCAAGACGCGTTTGCCCATTACGACATGGACCTCCATCGATTCGCGACCGAAAGCGGGAATTACAAAATCCAGGTCGGCGAATCCTGCGAGGCGATCAAGGCGGAGAAGATGCTGTCCGTGGAGAATGACCGCGCCTTCGTTTCCCATCGCGAACCCGCCCCGATCTATTACGCTCTTCCCGAAGAAGGGTTTGCCCAATTCGATGTCGAGTTCGAGACCTTGCTCGGTGGCAAAGTCGTCCCGATGGACGCGGACCGGCACGAACGTCCCTTCAACATGGATTCCACCATGGCAGAGATTTCCTGGACGCCGATTGGGAAATTGATTCGCAAAGTCTTCTACGGCAACGCCTTCACCCCGGAGATGGGCGAAAGCCAGAAAGCCTTCGTCTCCGCTTGCTTTGAGGACAACCCGATTCGCGGTCTCGCGTCCGGGGGACTTGGCCCCAAATTGATCCAAGGAATCCTCGATTTCGCAAACGGCAATTACATCGGTGGCCTTTGGCACATGATGTTTGGAAAACCCGCGAAGAGAAAGAAAAAGTAGCATGTTTCTGCTTTATCCCGTCATTAACCAGATTTTCCAAAAAATCTTCGGCGGAAGGGGTGATGGACATCCTGCCCTTACATATTTCCAAGCCTCGGATTTCGGGGTACGTTCTCGCCCCTTTTCCTTTTATTCAGGGAAGAATCTCTTGCGCGGGGAGATCTATGAAGCCGGGGATTCGCCCAAGAAAGGGTTGGTCATTTTCTTCCATGGGCTCGGTGCGGGCCGCACTTCCTATACCTTGGAAATCTCCCATCTTGCGAAGGCCGGTTACCTCGTCATGGCTTATGACAACACGGCCTGCATGGAAAGCGAAGGATATTCCATGAATGGCCTTTCCCAGGGCGTTCTTGATCAGAAGGCTTTCTTCGCGTATTTGGACCGTCAAGAAGGCCTCCGCGATTTGCCTCGATTCACGATCGGCCATAGCTGGGGCGGCTATCTGGCCCTCATGGCCTTGAATCCGACGTACCACGTAGAGAAGGCGGTCTCCGTTTCCGGCTTCTTCTCCGTGGATGCTCTCTGCGTCTCTTCCGTCCCGAAAGCGAAAGCCATTCAAAAGTCGATTCGCGGTTTTATCGCCCATCGTTTTGGCAAGGATGCCTCGAAATCCGCTCTCGACTACGTCAAGGAAAGCGGCGTTCCGGTTCTTTATGCCCAAGGAGACCGCGATCACGTCGTGAATACGAAGGATCATTACGGTTATTTGAAATCCCATCGCGACGAATTCCCCAACGTGACTCTCCGGTTACAAAAGAACCGGGCCCATCAGGCCTTCTGGACGGAACGTGGACAAGCCTATTACGATGAAATCTTCAAACCCAATCAAAAGCTCCCGCCCATTGACGAGCTGCTTTCCATCGATTACGGGCGCATGAACGAGGATGACCCGATTCTCATGAAAGCGATTGTCGATTTTTTTGGGGAATAAGGGTATAGTCTTATCTGCGTGCACTGGTGGCGGAATTGGTATACGCGCTAGTCTCAGGAGCTAGTCGGGCAACCGGTGTGGGTTCGACTCCCATCCAGTGCACCATGTTGGAGTCATGGTTTGATGCGATCATCATGCGCGTCAAACCTTTTCTTTTGGGGCAGGGCAGCAAGTGCCTTTGCCAGATTGCTTCGCGATAAAAATGGCATAACCTAAAGAACCAAAGGGATGGGAAGATCATCGGGAGATTCGCGTGGCGATTGTTCTGTTCGTGCGCCTTTCTGTTTGACGATACCAAACGTTCCTCGATTCCTTTGATGGGGGATTCCAAATGAAGAAAAAGTCGTCAGTCTTGTTATCACTTTGGTTCTAAGCTTGATCAGCATCATTCTTTTGATCTATCTTGCCGTTCAAACGATTGCGTTGGTTTCTTCGACGGATACGCAAATAAACAGCTTCCCGTAGCATGGGTTCTTGCCGGGCGTCGTTATCTTCTCTTTGATCCCCGCTCTTGTTTCTGCCTATCCTGTTTGGAATTGCCTTGCGTTCAACCCGTTTCGCAAAGCGAAAATCACGGCATAAATTACCCCTTTCTTTGTCGCGAACAATGGCCTCCATCAGGCTTTTTTTGTTTGCCACATTTAGCAAAAATCACAATCCAATGGGGACGTGTATCGATTATCAATAAAAACGATATCCGACGCCAATCTCGGTATGGATGTATTTATGGTCGTGAATCTCGATCTTTTTCCGAAGGCTCGCGATGAAGACGCGAAGGGATTGGTAGCCATCCTCGGAATCACAGCCCCATACTCCCTTTTGGATGTAGCTATGGGTCAGGACCTTGCCTTTGTTGTTGACGAGCAAGCCGAGAATCTTGAATCCGATTGGCGTCAGGTGAATCTCCTCGTCGTCGACGAAAACCTGGTGAGAAGAGAAGTTCACGGTCAGCCCGTTGCACGTATAGACATCGGCTTTCCCGACCCGGTTATGGCGTAGGCACCCGCGGATTCGCGCGAGCAATTCCCCCGAAGCAAAAGGCTTGGTCAGGTAGTCGTTGGCATCCGCGTCCAAGGCCTTGACCTTGTCCTCTTCATCGTCCCTTGCCGAGATGACGATGATGGGGGTGTCATCGACGGACCGGATTTGACGGATGACTTCCATCCCGTCGATGTCCGGGAGGCCAAGATCGAGCAAAACGAGCTCTGGTTTCTCGCTTAAGAAGAGAGAAAGGCCGGTCAAGCCATTGTTCGCGGTCTTCGTCTTGTAGTCGCCCGTTTTGAGGGTGAGTTCCAAAAGCCTGCTGATGGATTTGTCGTCTTCGATGATGAGAATCATTTGTTCCCCTCCTTCTTAAGCGGCAGGTTGAAGCGGAAGGTTGCCCCGCCCTTGTCGTTGTTCTCCGCGGTGATGGTCCCATTATGGGCATTTACGATCGTTTTGCAAATCCCGAGGCCGAGACCGCTCGAGCGATAGGCGTCCTTCTTGGCGGAGGCCGCGAAGATGTCCTTGAAAAGGGAACTGAATTTCTCCGGCTTGATCCCGCCTCCGTTGTCGGAAACCTCAAAGAGGACGCGGTTCCCGTCAACCGAGCAGCCGACATCGATCTCGCTTCCGGGCTTCGTGTACTTCAAGGCGTTGTCGATGAGATTGACGAAAACCTGAACAAGAAGCGGCACGTTCGCGTATACGAAGAGGGAGGAATCGACTTCGGGGAATTTGACGACCCGATCGGTTTGGATGGTCCGGAAATACTCTTTGACGTTTTGGATAATCTCGTCCACGGATTCGTAATCCTTCGCGATGCTGTTTTGATCATCGAGCTTCGAGATGTTCAGAAGGTTGTTGACGAAGGCGTAGAGCTCTTCGGATTCGTGATGGATGTCATCGAGCAATTCCACCTGTTCCTTGGTGGACAATGCTTGGATGTTCTCCTTGAGGAAGAGGGAACCCGATTGGATGGAAGTCAAAGGGGTTTTCAAGTCGTGAGAAAGGCTTCGCAGCAAGGTACTCTTGAATTTTTCCTTTTCCCTTGCTTCCTCGCTGCGTTCGCGCTCAAACGTGATTTTCTCTCGCTCGAGGACGACCACCATCTCGTTGGTGATGCTTTTCACGAAATCGAAGGTCGGGGAAGGCAGCGGGGTTTCGCTTTTGATGACCAGCGCCCCGAATTTGTTGGCTTTGGAACGCAAGGGAAAGACGATGAGAGGCAGGTTGCCGTAGATGTTTTGCCCTTTGCCCACGATCTCGTTTTGGTTGAGGGCGTACTCGATCGCTTCCGCGTCATCCTGCGCTTCCGGGCTGTCTTTCACGATTTCCCTGCAGACGAAAAACGGCTGGGAGAGGTTGGCCTTCAAGCAATCCTCCATGGCTTCAAAGAGCTCTTTTTCGCTATGACAGTTGAGGGTTTTGCGCGAAAACTCATAAAGGATCTCGATTCTTTCCTCGCTTTCTTTTGCCTCTTTTGCCTTGCGCTGGATCTTGATGACGAGGCTGCCACAAATGAGGGAGATGATCAAGAAGACGACGAACGAGATGTAGTAGTTCAGGTCGTCCATCATGAAGGTGTATCGCGGATCCGTGAGAAAGAAGTTGAACGAGAAAACGAGGATGATGGAGGCGACGGCGCCATAGATGATGTTCTTGGTTTCGATCAGGATGATAAGGACGGCGAGGATGAACAGCAAAAAGATGTTCTCGTCGTGGATGTAAATGAGGTCGAGAGCGATCTCGAGGCCGATGCAGATTCCGACGATGAGCAAGGTGATTCCGATGCGAATCAGTTCTGTTTTGATTTTGCTCGTGTTTTGCGTAGACATTGCGAGATGCCTCCTTTCAATGCGTGGAACGATGACATGATGGATTCAAAGACGACGAGAAGCTCAAGGCGCCCGAAGAACATGCCGAGGATTGCCGTCCAAAGGATGACGGGATGGGCGTAGTACCCGGTGATTCCGACGGAGAGCCCGACGGTCGAGATGCAGCTCGCGAACTCGAACATGGAATCTTCCGCGGTGTACCCAAAGCAGGAGAACACGAAGGACCCGCCCATGAAGAAGAGAAGGTACAAGGTGATGAAGACATAGTTTTCGATGTAGTCCTTGCCTTCAAGAAGGTTCATGGAATCCGCCTTCCGGATGAAGACGTTATGAACGATCTTCCTGCTGTTGCGAGCCCCTCTAATCCAGTTCGTGATTCCCTTCAAGCACACGACGACGCGGTATTGCTTGATGCCGCCCGCGGTGGAGCCAAGCCCGCCGCCGATCAGCATCAGGATTATCATAATCCCCAAAAAGAAATGGGGAAGAGACGCCATGCTCGCCACGCTTTGGAATCCCGTGGTCGTCAGGGCGCTCACCAATTGGAAGGCCGCGGTCAAGACGAGGTTTTCCTCCCCTTGATAACCCGTGACGAAAAGCAAGGTGGCGCTGAGGCAAATCGTCGAGACGAGAAGGAAGAAGGAGAACAGAGTCTCGCTATGGAGGAAAAAGTCCTTGAACTTGCCCCGGATGAGGCAAATGTGGACGAGGAAGCTCGTGCTGCCAAGCAACATGAGAAGAATCGTCGCGAGTTCGATGCTCAAGGAATGGTATTCGTAGATGCCGCCGGTCCTTGTGGAAAACCCGCCGGTCGAGACGGCCGCGACCGCGTGGTTGAAGGCGTCGAAGACATCCATCCCACAAATCAGGTAGAGAACCGTCCCGAGGAGGATATACCCCAAATAGAGCCCGAAAATGAGACGCGCGGATTTGGCGAGGTTCGGCAACAACTTGTCGTTGTGCCCTTCCGCCTCGTAGAGGTTGAGACTCAGCTTGTCGGAAATCGCGGAAGTGAGAATCAAGACGAAGCCGACGCCCCCGACAAACAAGGTGAGCGTCCGGTACAAAAGGAAGATGTGGGAACAATTCGCCACGTCCACGACCGATAGGCCCGTCGTGGTGTAGCCGCTCGTCACCTCGAACACCGCCTGGGTGAAGTTATATTTTCCCGTCAAAAGGAACGGGGTCGAGGATACGAGAATCGACAGGATCCAGATGAGCACCACGAGGACAGCGTCCTGATGGTGCTCGAGGTGAGCCAGTGGTTTGCCGCGAAGGGCGAAGAAGATGAGGTAGCCGGTCAAGACGGAGATGGCGGCGGGGATGACAAAACAATAGGTTTCGTTCGCCTCCCCTGGATAAAAAACGAGCCCGAGCAGGGGTAAGACGAGCAATCCTCCCAAGAACATCAAGACGATACCGAGATAATAAAGAAGGAGTTTTGGTCCTCGCAGCATGTCTTTTTTCATGTGTTTTTCCTGGAGAGGAATTGCATTACGCTGGCTTTGTGTTCGGAGGAGGCGACGACGAAGACCTTATCGCGCGGCAGCAAAACCGTCTGGCCGTTTGGGATCAAGACGCTTGGGTTGCGAAAGACGCAGCAAACGTTGAGGGGGACGTCTGGTTTCAGGTCTTTCAAAGCCATCCCGGCGAGCGCGGAGTCCTTTTCGACCGTAATTTCCAGCATGGTGATCTTGTTGTCCTCGAGCGAAAGCGTCTTGATCAAGGATTCGATGCTCGCTTCCTGCTCGATGGTCTCGCCGAGCAAATACGTCGAGCAGACGGCGGAATCGATGCCGAGCCTCTTGAACAAATCGACGTTTTCCGGGTTTTTTACGATGGCGATTGTCCGTTTCGCGTGGAAAAGGAGTTTTGCCATTTTGCAAGCCACGTAATTGTCCACGTCCTTTTCCCCGAGCGCCAAAAAGAGGTCGGCGCCCTCGATCCCCGCCAAGCGCAAATCGTATTCGCTTGTCGGTTTTCCGAAGATGACGTCGATGCGGTTTTTCCGGCTGAGTTCGTTCGCGATGCTTCCGCTGCTATTGAGGACGACGAGGTTGTTTTGCCGGTTGTGATACATCCGGATGATGTAATCCGCTTCCTCGTTACCGTCTGCCACGACCACTTTCATCGGGTTGGTATCCTTTCTCTCGCAAGGAATGGAAATAGCTGATGGATAGCAAAAACGGGCAAATGGGGTGAATGTTTTCGCTGGTGATCAGCTTCGTTTTGTTTTTGTCGGCGAGCCGGACATAGATGTCTTGCACCCCGAAAAGGAGCTGCGCCACGTCCGCGATGAAGAGGTTGACGTTATCTTCCTGGGTCGTCAGAACGAGGGTGGAGCTTTCGGTGAGGCCTAATTCGCGAAGGATCGATGCGTTCGCCCCGTCCCCGACCTTGGTGAAACCGGAGAACTCATTGAGCCTTTCAAAGGCCTCTTTCTTCATGTCGAGCACGGTGACGTTCGCCCCGCTTTTGGACAGGTCGTTGGCGATTTGGCACCCGAGCTTTCCCGCCCCGATGATGATAGCCTGCTGCCTATTCATCGAGATCGTCCTCTTCGTTTTCCTTATATTCCCCCATGATTTCCACGTCCTTGATGCAGAAGAGGGAGAAATACTGGATTTTCTTCACCTGCGGGTTATAGATTGCCAAAAAGTTGTTCTCGCATTTCACGTAGGCGCCGGTGACGAACACCCAGCCGTAGTTGGAGTTCAAGTAGACCTTGATTTTCTTGCCTTCGAAATCCTTCATGTTTTTCCTTTCGCCAAAATACTAGCCCTCCCCCGTGTGAAGGTTCCATTCGCATTTCGGAGCCTCGTGTTAAGGGTTTGTTAAGAGGTTTCTCGAATTCTCGGGAGGTTGATTGACAAAATAGACGCGGATGGAAGACCGAAAGCATTCTTTTTCATACGAGTTTTAAAATCCTGTCAAAAGTGAAAATAGAGCGGATTGTTTTACAAGAAAAGCCCTTGAAAAATGCTGAAATTGTTCTATCATTAAGAAAGTCCAAAGGGGGACAAAAATGCATCAAGATGACGCTGTTTTACTGTTCAAGGCTTTTGCTCACGAGACTCGTATCCGTATCGTGAAATTGCTTTTGGCCAAGCCGGGAATGACCGCGAGTGAGCTCGTGACGACCATCGGTTGCACCCAACCCACGCTCAGCCATCACATGAAGATTTTGGTCGAATGCCAGCTCGTCGAGGAAAAGAAGGAATGGAAATGGGTTCACTATGTAGTGAATCAGGAGAAGATCGATGAGGTTTTCCGTTTTCTCGTTACCCCTTGCCGCTATTCCGCTTGATTTGCGCCCCGATTTCGATTGACTTTATTTTCCCTCGGTTCCTACAATATCCCTCGCCGGCAAAACCGGTGCTCGCGCTCGTAGCTCAGCTGGATAGAGTACAACCCTCCGAAGGTTGGGGTCAGGCGTTCGAATCGCCTCGGGCGCACCATGCTTGCAAACAGGTCTCACATCGTGGGCCCTGTTTTTCTTTCGCGCGAAAAGGAATAATAGGTCTATGCGCCTTCTGTTTGAGATCGATACCAAGGATTATGATCCTGCCGGTCCAGTTGTTTCTCGTCCCTCTGCCCGCGCCATTTTGCTATGCGAGAAGAAAATCTACCTGGTCCATTCGACCCGTTTCGACTATTTCAAGTTTCCAGGAGGAGGAATCCATGCGAACGAAAGCCGCGAAGAAGCTTTGTCGCGCGAGACAGAAGAAGAGACGGGGTTGATCGTAAAACGGGATTCGATCCGGGAATTCGGTTGCGTCCATCGCGTCCAAAAGGATGACGAAAGCGAAAACGGCATCTTCCTGCAGGATAGTTACTACTATTTCGCGGAGGTTGATTCCCATCGAGCTTCCCCGCGCCTCGACGCTTACGAAAAAGAAGAGGGGTTCGCCTTAAAACTCGTGGATCCTTTGGAAGCGATTCGCATCAATCTTACCCACGATCACGGAGAGGCCGACCCCGTCATGATCGAAAGGGACACCATGGTTTTGAGGATACTCATCGAAGGTCATTGCTTCGAATAGGCACCCCAATCATTCCCTTGTCACTTCGTTTCCGCGAGGGAGGCGTCGCTTTCCTCTGTCTGCAGGGCGAACTCTTTGATGGCTTTTATGGTCGGCATGATCATCATGAGGGGAGCGACCATCCATGCCCCGGGATCCCCGAGAGCGGCCCCGAGGAACGGGAAAGCCCCGACGGCGCTGGAGATGGGGCCTCCGGCAATCAGGGAAGGCAAGAAAAGGCAAAGGAGAATGCGGGCCGCGAGTTCCCCCATGCCCGCGAGGAAAGGCCAAAGGGGCTTTTGAAGGCCCTGCAAGGTAAAACGAAGCAGGAACAGAAAGCCAAGAAAGATGAGGCTCGGAACGGAAACGTAGAGATAGATGTTTCCGAAGGCGATGGATTCCTCGGTGATTTTGTCCGCGGAAAGGAAGAGGTATTGATAGGCCCCTTGAATCGTGAGAAGCAACCCGACGAGGGCCAAAACCACCCAGAACGCAACCATGAGCAAAGCGGTTTTCTTGAGCCCTTCCTTGAGACGGGCCGGTTGCTTTGCCCCGTAATTTTGGCCTGCGAAAGAAAGGAACGCGGTCCCAAGGCCGCTGAAGGGGACCATCAGGAGGTTGATGATCTTGCATCCCGCGGCATAGCCGAGTTGGGCGGGCATCGTCGCGAGCATCGTGCCATCCGGCTGGATGTCGAAGGCGATGATCGAGGCCTGCATCACGATCATCCCGATGGCCAGGATGCTGAATTGGAACCCGAGGGGAAGCCCGTTTTTCAGGTGGGCCCAGACATCGCTGCCCGTGACCTTCGTTTCCTTTTTCTTGTAGCGGAGGTTTGGATAACGATACAAGGCGTAGACGAGGGCACCGACCGCGGCGATCCCTTGGCTCAAGACGGTCGCGATGGCGCTGCCGGCGACGCCCCAGGAGAAGACGGAAATGAATAGGAGGTCGAGGCAGACGTTAAGGACGGTGGAACCGAGCAGGAAAAGGAACGGGACGAAGGAGTCGCCCATCGAACGCAAGGTCGCGACGATGCTGTTGTAAAGAAGCTGGCAAAGGATGCCTCCGTAGATAATCGCGAGGTACGTGTATGCGGATTCGTAGGTTTTCTGCATGACGGGATCGCTTGCGGAAGGGACGATGCCGAGGGCCTTGAGCAAGGTCGGGATCAACGCGATGCCGGCGGTGGTCAGAAGGATGCTGATGATCAAAACGAGAAGAATCTGAAGATAAAAGGAAGAACGCATCTTCGCATCGTCTTTCTTGCCAATGGCTTCGGCGATGATGACGCTGAATCCGGAGGCGCAGCCAAACCCGAATTGCAGGACGGTGAAGACGAGGCTGCCAGTGCTGTTCACCCCGGCAATCTCGGGCTCGGAAAGGGTTTTGCCCACGATGGTCGCGTCCGTGAGGACGTAGATTTGCTGAAAGACCAAAGAGAGGATGATTGGAATGGCGAAAAGGAGGATGCCTTTGGCGATCGGACCTTTCGTGAGATCCATGGGATCGAAGAGACGTTTGATCTTAGACAGGAATTTCATCGCACCAATCATACTAGGATTTTCCTTAAGGAAAAGAGGCAGAATAACGGAGCTTCATCACGTTGACCAAGAGAGGTTTTGCCAACGTTTTGCAATTCTTGGGAAATCCGTTTATAAAACGGAAATGAAAGCGCTAACATTTTGAGTTGCGTATCAAAAATCCTGCTGATATAATCCACTTAAACGATTAAGTAATTTACATGGACAAGGAGGTCTTTATGAAAAAATTACGAAATCCGGGACTGGTGATTTGCACATCGCTTCTTTTTAGCACCGGCCTCATCCTCACCTCGTGCGGCAATCCTTCGCCGGATGCTTCCCTTGACGTCCCTGCCGTTTATGACGTCACCTTTTACCACGGCGACACCGTCTTGAAAACGGATCAAGTCGAGGCAGGGCAAACCGCGACGGACTGGACCCCGGTCGTCGAAGGGTATTCTTTCGAAGGGTGGTATGGCACCCCGACGTTCACCCATGCGTTCGACTTCTCGAATCCCATCAACGAAAACATGAGCGTCTTCGGGAAATTCGTCAGTGAAGTCTCGACGCCAGACACCCGTGATTTCTACGTGGTCGGTTCGGGTACGAGCCCCATCCTCCTGGAATCCAATTGGGGCAAGACGGTCACCGACGACATGAAGCTAACGAAGGACGCCGAGAAAAACGAATATACGATCACCTTGGATCTCTACGCGGGAGACCAATTCCAGTTCGCAATCAATTCGAGCTGGGAGAATCAGCGCGGCGTCGGCTACATGCGCGAATTCAATCTCGGGGAGGAGGAAATCTTCCATAACCCGGGCAGCGCCTATGGCAACGATGCGCGCCGTTCCAACATCCAGGTCGTCAAATCCGGCAACTACACCCTCACGTTGACCACTCATCCGGATACTGACTATTAC
>JAEDJP010000014.1 GCA_016296285.1 Bacilli bacterium | reverse complement strand
TCCGCGGCGAACTCCTTCAAGAACCAATTGAGCATCCAGAAACCGCGATAGATTTGGATGTCGGCGTTGTAATAGCCCGGCAAAACGCTTTGATAGCAAGGCAAAAACCGCACCGGCTCAACATAACGTTTCGAAGTGATTTCAATCGAGCAGGCAGTCCCAAGGGAAATTGCCGCTTTCGTGGGCTCGATCGCGCCGCAGCCAAGGGTTTCGCAACTCTTGTCCGAGCCGCTGACAAGGATCGGCATTCCCGCGGGGATGCCCGTGAGTTTCGAGGCCTCTTCAGAGATTCGCCCGATGATTTCCCCGGACGGAACGAGTTCGCAAAGTTGGCTGTTCTTGACCCCAAAGAGGCACCCTTTGAGGTGTTTTTCAGGATTCTTGAACCAGCGGCCCTTTTTCATATCGAGGGGGTAATGGCCGGTATAGGACCCCGCGGAATCGCGGAGGAGGCCTGTCAAACGATAGATGAAATATGTGGAGACCGAGACGTACTTGTCGCATTTGGCATAATTCTCGGGCTCGTTTTCCTTGATCCAGTTCATGACGGTGCGGCGGCGGTTCATGACCGCGACATCTGTCATGCCGACAATCCAAAAGGCGAGGCGATAAAAGAACGGGATCTTGTCCTTGCATTTGGCCATGCGGGAGTCGAGCCAAAGGACCATGGGGCGGATGACCTTGCGGTCTTTGTCGAGAAGAACCGCGGAATCCCGGAAGCAATCGATCGCGATGCCCGCGACCCGATTGAGCTTGTCCGCGTGGGCGGCGGTCAACCGCTTTGTCGCGGCGCACAGGTATTCAAAGTAGGTGTCGGGATTCATTTCCGCATACCCCGGTTTCGGGGAGAAATACGCAGGGGTATAGCTTTCCTTTTCCATGGCGATGGTCTCGCCTTTTTGGTCGATGAGGGACACGCGAACGGACTGCGTCCCGAAGTCGAAGGTCAGCATCAAACGGTCTTTGGGGGAATTCATATTCGCCTTATTATTGTCTATTCCTAGGAAAAGTCCAAAAGGAAACCGGCGGATATACTTCCGAATCCGTCGTTTCCCCGTCATAATATCGGCATGAACGCATTGATTTCCGCATCTTCTTATCGCTCGGACTTTTCGACGCCGGGCTACCAAAACGCCAAAAGCCTCGAGGTCATCGGGGACAAAACGTTGCTCGAACACCAGGTCGATTCCCTTTTGAAAAACGGGATCGACCAAATCTTCGTCGTCTTGCCAAAGGGATCCGAAGAAGCAACCCGCTTCTTGCAAAACAAGAGGGGCGTCCATTCGATTTTCCTCTCGAAGCCCCTTGGAACGGGTGGCGCGATTGCCCTTGTTCCTCTTGATGAAGACCTTCTTTTTGTCCCTGGGAACCTTTTCTTTGAAGTCGACCTCCCGTCGATGCTCCGCTTCCATCAAGAACGCGAGGCGTTGCTCACGTGCCTCTCTCGCCCAGAGCCCCACCCGGAGAAAAAAGACGTCCTCACCCTCAAAGACAACGGAAGGGGATTCATCATTCTCCCCAAAGAGACGACTGGGGCGAGAGACTTCTTCTATTCCAACCTGATCCCGACGGATTTCGCGATTCTCTCCCCGGATTTGCTTTGCACTTTCGACCCCGACGACCCTTGGCCCCTTGATTTCCATAAAGAAACTTTTGAACCGACCCTCGCGGTTGAAGGGCTTTATTCCTATTTCTCGCCCGAATACGCGTCTGAGATCACGAACGCCGAGACACTCGCCAAAGTCACGCGCGATTTGAAAGCCGGAATTCCCGCGCAAAAATGTTTGAAAAACCCGCAAAAGGCGTTTTTTCTCGATCGCGATGGCACGATTAACGTCTTCGGAGATTTCGTGGTGCGTCCCGATATGCTACACCTCATCCCGGGCGCGGCGGAAGCCATCAAGAAGATTAACGATGCCGGGTATCTCGCAATCTGCGTCACGAACCAGCCCGTCGTCGCCCGCGGGGAATGCACCCCTCAGGAGATGGCAAACATCCTCGCGAATCTCGAGATGCTGCTTGGGAAAGAAGGAGCCTATCTCGACGCCATCTATTATTGCCCGCACTTCCCGAAGGAATTCCCCGGGTCCGATAAGCGTTTCACGAAAGAGTGTCGTTGCCGGAAGCCCGGAACCGGCCTCATTGAAGAGGCGGCCAAGGCCTTCAACATCGATTTGTCTTCCTCGTGGTTCATCGGCGACACCTGCCGGGACGTCAAGACGGGGCAAAACGCCGGAACCCACACGGCCCTCGTTCTTGAGGGGGATCCAAACCCCGGGAAACGATATGGCGAGGCCGTTCCCGAGAAAACCTATCGAAATCTCAAAGAAGCTATCGACGACATCCTTGGGTGATTCACAGGCCTCTTTCCCTTTTTACGTATCCATGGCCGGGTTATTTTCGGTTTTTTCCACCACAGATTGACAACAGTCTTTTGATTGGCCCGAAATCTGCTTGTTTACAAAAAACCGTTGGCTTTTAGGATTCTTATTGAAAGGGGCGTATATGCAAAAACCCAGCCATTTCCTTTTGACGGTTCTGCTTTCTTTCTTGTTGATGGGGTGCGTGTCTCCCGGAGCGGCCAACCCTCCTGATTGTTCTGGTGAGATTTCCGGTGATTTTTATCGCTTGGACGCCCTATACGAACAAAAGGTTCTTTCGGATTCCGATTTGGAGAGAATCTGCTACTTCAATAACGATGGAGTTTCTTATTCCCGCGACCCAAGCGGCGAGACCCAAGAAGAAAGCTTCCAAAACCATTACGAAGTCGACTCGCTGGATCCCGCGATCGAGCAAGCCATCCTTGCCGATTACGTCAATTCAATCAAAGACGACGAGGATTACGCCGAGGTCGATTTCTCACAAACGGAGGTATCCATCGCCGTTTATTGTGGGGAATACCACGATTATTATGCGATCCGTTTCGTCGATCTCCTCAATCTCCCAGCAGAGGTTTCCCTCGTGACGGTCGGAGGATTCAACTTCTTATACCCTTATGTCGGCGGACAAGAAGTTATCCTTTGGAAGGCTAATTGAGAACCAATCCTCGCGGGTGGAATGCTCCGCCCGTTTTTTTGCTTCTACGCGCGTGCGTTAGTATGTTAATATAAGCGCTGTCGGGGCTTTGCCCCACGCATTGTCATTAGGAGGAAAAAATGGCAGAAAAGAAGTACGTCTATTCCTTCAAGGAAGCCCACGAAGGCAAAGTGGGCAAGGAAATCCTTGGTGGAAAAGGCTTCGGTCTTGCTGAGATGACCGCCGCTGGTGTTCCCATTCCCGCCGGCTTTACGATCTCGACCGAAGCTTGCACGCTCTACTACGAATCCGGGAAGAAGATCCCCGACTTCGTGTGGAACGACATCGTTGCCCACATCCACGATGTGGAAGAAAACAACAACAAGTCCTTCGGCGGCGTTAAGGATGGCGTCATGCCCCTTCTCGTCTCGGTCCGCTCTGGCGCTCGCCAGTCCATGCCGGGCATGATGGACACGATCCTCAACCTCGGTTTGAACGACGAAGTCGTCGTCAAGCTCGCCGAATTCGCGAACAACGAACGCTTCGCTTGGGACTCCTACCGCCGCTTCATCTTGATGTTCACCAACATCGCCAAAGGCCATCCGCGCACCGAGATGGACGCGATGCTCGACGAACTCAAAGCCAAGAACGGCTACAAGCTCGACACCGAGGTCACCGTCGAACAGCTCAAAGGGCTCGTCGCCGAATACAAGGCCTACTACAAGAAGACCTTCGGCGAAGACTTCCCGACCGATCCGTATGAACAGCTCCGCGAAGCCGTCTCCGCGGTCTTCCGCAGCTGGGACAACCCCCGCGCGAACGTCTACCGTCAGATGAACGGCATCCCCTATGAATGGGGCACCGCGGTCAACGTCCAATCCATGGTCTTCGGCAACATGGGCGAAGATTCTGGCACTGGCGTTGCCTTCTCCCGCTCGCCCTCGAACGGCGAAAAGGAAATCTACGCTGAGTTCCTTCCGAACGCCCAGGGCGAAGACGTCGTCGCTGGCGTCCGCACCCCGCTTCACATCGATGAGCTCAAGAAGCGCATGCCGGAAGTCTATGCCCAGTTCATGGACACCATCAAATCGATGGAACACTACTTCCGCGATATGCAGGACATGGAGTACACCATCGAAAAAGGCAAGCTCTACTTCTTGCAGACCCGCAACGGCAAGAGAACCGCTCGCGCCGCTCTCAAGATCGCCTGCGACCTCGTTGACGAAGGCCTCATCACCGAGAAGGAAGCCGTCTGCCGCGTCGAACCGAAGCAGCTCAACGACCTTCTCCACCCGACCTTCGACGAGAAGGACCTCAAGGCCCACGATCCCGTCATCAAAGGCCTCCCCGCTTCCCCGGGCGCTGGCACTGGTGCCATCGTCTTCACCGCGGAAGAATGCAAAGCCTGGCACGATGAGGGCAAGAAAGTCGTCCTCGTCCGCGCCGAGACCTCGCCGGAAGACATCATCGGCATGGTCAACTCCGAAGCTATCCTCACCGCTCGTGGCGGCATGACCTCCCACGCGGCCGTCGTTGCCCGTTCCATGGGTAAGTGCTGCGTCGCCGGTGCCACCGAGATCGTTGTCAACGAAGAAGAAAAGACCGTCAAAGTGGGCGACAAGGTCTACCACGAAGGCGATGTCCTCTCCGTCAACGGCTCCACCGGTCTCGTCTATGAAGGCGAAATCAAGATGGTCCCCGCCGACCTCGGCGGCGACTTCGGTCGCTTGATGGCTTGGGCCGACAAGTATCGTCGTCTCAAGGTCCGTGTCAACGCGAACACCCCGGAAGATGCCGCGAACGGCCGCAACTTCGGCGCCGAAGGCATCGGCCTCTGCCGTACCGAACGTATGTTCTTCGCGGATGATCGCATCCTCAACATGCGTTCCATGATTCTCTCCGACACCACCGAACAGCGTGAAGCCGCCCTTGAGCGCATCCGCCCGTTCCTTGCCTCGGACTTCTACGAAATGTACATGGCGAACCCCGATTCGATGGTCAACATCCGTCTTCTCGACCCGCCTCTACACGAATTCCTCCCGACCATCGACGACGAAAAGACCATCAAGGATCTCGCCGCCAAGCTCAACATCTCCGAGCAAAAGGTCAAGGATCGCATCAACCAGCTCCAGCAAGCCAACCCGATGATGGGCTTCCGTGGCGTCCGTCTCTGCGTCGCCTATCCGGAAATCTACGCGGTTCTCGCGAAGGCCATCATGCAGGCCGCCATCAAGGCTTCCAAGGAACTTGGCCACGACGTCGAGCCGGAAATCATGATTCCTCTCGCCGGCGAATCCAAGGAATACCTCTGGGCCAAGAAGGTCGTCGTCGAAGCCGTCGAGGCTGAGATGGCCAAAGAAGGCAAGAAGCTCGTCTATCACGTCGGCACCATGATCGAAATCCCGAGAGGCGCCCTCCGCGCTGGGGATCTCGCCAAGGATGCGGAATTCTTCTCCTTCGGCACGAACGATCTCACGCAGCTCACCATGGGCTTCTCCCGTGACGACTCCGGCCAATTCCTCCCCTACTACTACGATCGCAAGATCTACGAATTCGACCCGTTCCAGACCATTGACGTCGAAGGCGTCGGCGAACTCGTCAAGATCGCGGTTGAGCGTGGCCGTGCCACCCGTCCGGAACTCCTCATCGGCGTTTGCGGCGAAACCGGTGGCGATCCCGCTTCCATCATGTTCTATGATGAAGTCGGCCTCGACTACGTCTCCTGCTCTCCGTTCCGCGTTCCTCTCGCGCGCCTCGCTGCTGCCCAAGCGGCGATCCTCCACGAGAAGGAAGCCAAATAAGGCATCCTCTTCACGGAACCCACTGCCCTCTTCTTCGGAAGGGGGCAGTTTTTCATACGAAAAAGAGGGGGCACCCCCTCGCTTTTCGTTTTTGCCTTGCTTAATCAAGGACTTTGCACAAGCGGACGATATAGCCCGCTTTGATGAATTTGCGTTCCGCTTTCATGGCCAAGCGGCGATCCGTGGTCAGCCCGAAGCATGCGCTGCCAGATCCCGACATGGCCGCGACCGCGAAGCCTTCCGTTTTCAGGCTCGAGACGATGGTTTCGATCTTCGGGAGCAGGCTTTTCGCCGGGGCATATAGGTCATTCCCCCTGCAAGCGGCCACTTGGGCGAGATCTTGGTTTTCAAGGCCTTCCAAAACGCCTTTCGTATCGATGTTCTCTTTGGGGAACGAATCGCAAATCGCATAGACGTCCTTCGTGGATAAGCCTTCTTCGGGCTTGACGACCAAACAATAGATCACGCCTTTGACCGGAATGGGGGACATCTTCTCCCCGACGCCTGTGACAAGGCATGGCTTCGGGTTTAAAAAGAAGGGGACATCCGCGCCTAAACGAAGGCCGATTTCGCTCAGATCCTCTTTGGAGGCATGGAGTTTCAGCATTTGGTCGAGGGCGAGCATCACGCAGGCGGCGTTGCTCGATCCTCCCCCTAGTCCCGCGGCGAACGGGATGTTCTTATGGATGGAAATCCGGAAATTCTCCTTGAACCCATACCGTTCGCGCATGGCCTCGAGAGCCCTGGTGCAAAGGTTTCCCTTCAACCCCAAAAGGCGCAGGTCGTTGCAGGTGATATAGGTGTCACCCTCATAAGGAAGGGGGTCGATCGTGATGACGTCATGAAGGTCAATGGGAAGGTTCACCATCTCAAGCTCGTGATACCCGTCTTCCGGACGGGGGCCGAGGTTTCGAAGGGAGACATTAATCTTGGCAAAAGATCTTATGTTCATAAACGGGGCTATTGTACGCGTTTCAACGCGCGGGAAAGAAGCAAAAATTGCTCGGGCTTGATATCTTCCGGACGAGACTTCGGATCGATGCCCGCGAAAGACAAGGCCAGTTCGGCTTTTTCAAGGGACGAGACCCGCGGTTTGAGGTTGTTAAGAACCGTCTTTCTTCGTTGCAAGAAGAGTCCGGTCGCAAGACGATAAGCATCAACGATCTCGGCTTTGTCCGCCGAAAGCTCAAGGTCGAAGGCAATGACGGAAGAATCGACGTGGGGGGCGGGCACGAAGACCGTGCGGGAAACGGAGAAGAGCCTCTTGGCTTTCGCGGACAGAGCGAGCAACACCGAGAGGGGTGAATATTCCTTGGTCCCGACGGGAGCAAGCAAGCGCTGAGCGGCTTCCTTTTGAACCATAAAGACCATGCGTTTCGCCTTCTCTTGTCCCAAGAAGCAGCGTTCCAAAATCCCCGAGGTGATGTAGTAAGGCAAGTTGCCGATGATGCGGTCGTAAGGGGCGTAGTCCCATTTGATGGCGTTCCCGTACATCGGATGGAGATTCGCGACGCCCTCGAAGTCGTTTTTGACTTTCGCGAGCATCCCTTCGTCGATATCGATGAGGTCGATGTCGCCCGGAACCGAGGCAAGCGCATAGGAAAGAGAGCCGGGGCCGCAGCCGATTTCGAGGATACGGTCCCCCTCTTTTGCTTCTAACGCCCCCGCGATGCGATGACAAATCTCGGGGTCGATCAAGAAGTTCTGACCGACCTCTTTCTTGGCCATGAGCTTCAAAGAAGCGATATTCTCGTAGAACTTGGTTTCACCGATCATCGCGCATTGCCTCCTCGATATCTTCTTTTCCGACGCACAAGGCGTTCATGCGCCTGAGCAACGTCTTGGCGTTCCCGTGCCCCAGGTGCAGGCGTTCCTCGACTTTCCGCCGAAGCGCTTTGGATTCTACCCCTCCCATGAGGCCGAATTCCATCAAATCCGTCATCGTAAGGGTTCCCGGTTCCCCCGTCTTGGAAGGAACGACATGAGAAAGGGCGAGAAGCACCTCTTCTTTCGTGCTTTCGGCGACCCCGACTTTGTGGTGCTTGATGGAATTCTCTTTCCGCACGAAAGCGTGCAGCAAGCCCGGGATATTCTCGTCGAGAACGCTTCGGATGCGACGCCCGGGATAATCCGGGTCGGTCAAAACGACGACGTCTTTCTTTTTGATGGCCTCTTTCAGGTAGTTTATTGTTTCACGTGGAACGTCAGAGCCATTCGTGGTAACGAACTCCGTATCCAGAAAAGAGCTCAAAAACGCAACATCAGAGGTGCCTTCGACGACTATAACAGCAGGGTAACGAATCCTATCCATGTTTCACGTGGAACAACCTGTAGAGGTTTTCGTTCAACGCCTCCTCGAGCTCGCGTTCCTCGATTCCTTTGATCTCCGCCATTTGGCGCGCGATATAAGGGATGTATTTCGGGCCGTTTTCCTGCCCCCGGAAAGGGGTTGGGGTCAAGTAAGGGGAATCCGTCTCCACAAGAATTCGGTCTAACGGGCACGCTTTCACGCATTCTTTTGGGGTAACCGCGTTCTTGAACGTAATGGGTCCATCAAACCCGAAGTAAAGGCCAAGTTTCGCGAATTCCTTCATCATCTCCGGCGATCCGGAATAACAATGGAGGACCCCGCTTCTTTTGATGGGATGCTCTTTCAACAGGGGCAACAAGTCCCCATAGGCATCGCGCGCATGGATGGAAACGGGCAAATGAAGATGGTTCGCGAGGTCGATTTGACGGATGAACCAAACCTTTTGGGTCTCGTGGTCTTTAGGATCCTTGAACCAATGGTAATCGAGGCCGATTTCCCCGATTCCGATCACCTTCGGTGATTTCGCGAGGTCAGCGATTTCGTTTAACGCCTCTTCGGATACTCCTTCGAGATTCTCGGGATGAAAGCCAACGAAGGCATAAACCCCGGGGAAACGTTCCGCGAGTTCCACGGCTTTCCTTGAGGAGGCAAGGTCATATCCCGCGCAGAAAAGAAGGGGGACACCCGCTTCTTTCGCCTCGGAAACGACCTCTTCCTCGCGCCCAAGGAAACGCTCGTCGTTCAAATGCATGTGGGAGTCGAAAAGCATCGTCATTTCCCCACGCAGAACCGCGAGAAGATCTCGTCGGTCAAATCATGCGTCGCGTCTTCTCCGAGGAGTTCGCGCACATCGTTATAGGCGTTTTGCAAAATCGCGGAGAGAAGATCCAAAAGGACCCCGTTTTCCACCCCTTCGATCACTTCGGCGATCTCCGCGTCGATCCGTTTGAGAATCCCGAGTTCTCGCGCGTTGCCAAAAGAGGGGATCTTATAGGCGTTTTCTTCGACCCCAAGGGCTTTGACGATCGCGTCTTTCAACGCATCGACATCCCCTGAAATCGCGGATACGTAGATGCCCGGTTTCCCTTCGTTCTTACGAAGGTCCGTCTTGTTGAAAACCGTCAAGACGGGTTTGCCCTCGACGAGCCTCTGCAACGAACGCTCTTCTTCATCGATCTCCGTCCCCGCTTCGCGAATAAAGAGGATAAGATCAGCTTCCTCGATGGATTCCTTGCTCTTTTCGATTCCAAGGCGCTCGATGGCGTCCTCGCTTTCGTGAATCCCCGCGGTGTCAAGAAGGCGGACAGGGATCCCTTGAATGGAAAGATTACCCTCAACGACATCGCGCGTCGTTCCCGGGATGTTCGAGACAATGGCCTTGTTTTGCTGCAGCAAGGCATTCAGCAAAGACGATTTCCCGACGTTTGGCTTCCCAACAAGAGCAAGGTTCACGCCTTCGCGGTAGACGCGGCTTTGCTCCCCTTGCCGCACCAAATCATGGAGCAACGCGCGGATTCGGAGGCACCCATCCATCAGTTTTTCGCCGTCGATTTTCTCTTCTTCGTCATATTCGGGGAAATCGATGCCGACTTCCACGAGAGCCAAAAGGGCGGAAATGTCATCCTTCAGCGTTTTCACAAGCGGGCTCACCTTGCCCCCAAGGGACAAAAGCGCGGCGTTCTTTGCCTCCGCGGTGGTCGCGTTGATGAGGTCATTCACCGCTTCGGCCTCCACGAGGTCCATCTTCCCGTGGTAGAAGGCGCGGGACGTGAATTCCCCCGCGGTCGCGTAACGCACGCCACAAGAAAGATAAGCTTTCATGATTTCGTTCACGATGACCATCGAGCCATGGCAGCAAATCTCGACGACATCCTCCCCCGTCATGGAGTTGGGGCCAGGGTAGGCAAGGAGGACGATTTGGTCGATGGGGTTCCCCTCGAAGGAAAAGGTGCCCGGGAGAACGGTCCGTTCCTTGAGGTTCGAGACCGGCCGGGAGAAAAAGCGATCCGTGTATGCGAAAACGCCTTCGCCCGAAAGGCGGATGACGGCAAGGGCGCTTTTAAGGGAAGGCGTCGCAAGGGCAACAATCGGTTCGTTTATCATCGCGCGCACATTATATATAAAAATCGGAACCCGCGGGTCCCGATTTTCGTTAGTCGACGTACTTGATGCAGATCGCCCGATCGGCGCCTTCGCCAATCGATTCGGTCTTGATGTGTTCCATGCCGGAGAGGGCGTTGTGGACCATGCGGCGTTCGTCCGGTGTCATCGGATCGAGCTGCGCGTCCACCTTGGAACGAAGCACGCGGTTCGCCTCGCGCTTGGCGATGGAGACGACCTTGTCGTACTTCTCTTCTTTGTATCCCCCAACGTCGAGGAGGATGCGGTAACGACGCTTGAACTTGTTGCTCACGGCAAGTTTCGTGAGCTCGTTGAGAGCTTGGAGGGTCTTGCCGCCGCGCCCGATGAGGACGGGGTTGCGTTCCGAATCGATCGTGACTTTGATGATGGAGTCCTCGATGACGGATTCGGTCGTGATTTCGATGCCGAGGGCGGCAAGGGAATCGTGGAGGTAGGTCTCGGCGTAAGAAGCGGCGTCCTCGTCGCCGTAGACGGCGATCGTGGCAGCCTTGCGGAAGAGCGACTTCTTCTCTTCCTTGACCTCGTAGATGAGGCGGCTCTCGTCGATGCCGAGTTCTTCGGCGGCGAGCTTAACCGCTTCTTCCACGGTTTTCGCGGTATATTCTTTCATGTTTGCTTATTTCCTTTTCTTTTTCGCTTTGGCCATGACGATCTGGGTGATGACGGTTTGAACAATCTGGATCACGCCGCCGATCAACCAGTAAACGCCCATCGCGGAGGGAAGCATGAAGCCCATGACGATGGTGAATCCGGTCATGATGATCATGACCCACTTCATGGTCTTGTTCTGCTTGTTGGCCGCATTGTTCACGCCCATCTTCGGAAGATTCCTGGTTTGGATCTTCTGGATGATTTTCGGCGTGAGCATGGCCATGATCTGGATGCCGGACATAAGGAGGAAGAGCACGAGGGCCGTCCACCAGCCGCTGCTGTTCAAATACCAGGTGCCGCTCACGTTGAAGAGGATGGACTGAATCGTGTCGGAGAGGGACATGTTCAGGAATTCGCCAGTCGCAAGCGCGGCGGAACCTTGGAGGCCGCTCCAGACGCAAATGAAGACCGGGAACTGAACGATGAGGACGAGGATTTGCCGGAATGGCTTGATTCCGTGCCGGCGGTAGAGGGCCATCTGCTCTTGCGAGAGGCGCTGACGCTCGGCGGGGTTCGAATCGGAATTCGGGTACTTGGCCTGAATCTTCGCGAGTTCGGGTTGGATGGCCTGCATCTTCTGGCTGTCAGCCGTCGAACGGATCGAAACGGTCATGAGCAGCAAGCGGACGATGAGGGTCACGAAGATGATCGCCCAGATCTGGCCAGCGCCGGAGAGGGCGGGGTCCATGCCAAGGGCGAAGGTATCGGTGAGCCAGGAGACCGGGTAGACAAGCAAACCTTCGAGGAAGCCTTTGCTCCAGGCATAACCCCAAGTCTTCTCTTCCATCGGGACGCGCCAGTCAGCGTTCGGGCCGTAATGGCCGTATTCGCCGGGGCGAGTCGCGATGCAGGAACGGATCGCGTTAACTTTCGAGTTCACCGAGTTGCGGTAGAGATTATCGAAGTCGGTCGAGGGGATCGCGTGAGAATCGAGGAGCTTGAAACCGCGGTTCGCGTGGTTAGCGATGATGTCGGCTTTCCAAGCGTCGTAGTTGGCCCACATGTCGCGGGTCTCGACGCCTTTGTCGTTCGTGTAGGTCGGGCCGGAGAATTTGATGCGGCCGTTTTGACGGAGGACCGAATTCTGGATCTGCTCGCCTTCCGCGCCGTCGGTATCCGAGACGGTATAGGGGTTGACCGCCCAGGAATCGCCTTCGACGGAAGAGGCCTTGAGCCCCGCGACGAACGCGGCGCCCGCTTCGGTCCCGATGTAGGCATCCCACGTGGAGACACCATCGTATTTGCCATAGCCGTAACCGGACGCGGCATCCGATTCGATGACCGCGGCCTTGAGGGTGTAGTCATCGATCATCCCGAGGTAATAGATGCCCGGGACGTAATAGCCGTTGGATTCCGCGCTGGAAATCGCGGAAGCGAGGACGGAAGAGACGTATTTCTTCGCCGTGTAGGACCCGACTTTGAGGGATCCGTCCGCGGCCCGATCCGTTTCTTCAGTCACGTTGCCCTCGCCATCCGTTTTGGTCACGGTTTTCGGCGAGAAGGGAATGTATTTGTAGACTTCGTCGTTTTTGTTTCCGAACGCGGGGCCCGCGATGGCAGGCAAGCCGTGGGATTCGGCTTCCTGGGACCAAGCGAGTTCCTGCTCGATGATGTCCTTGGCTTCACCAGCCTTGAGGGTTTCGAATTCCGCTTTGCTCACATAGACGGTGACGCCTTGCTCGTAAGGATAAGCCATGGCGGCTTGGTCCGTCGAAGAGCAGAAATTCGCGGTGCAACTCGAGAGGAAAATCGCCCCAGCCGCCAACAGCGACCCGGCCAGAAGTGTTTTTCGCGTTTGTTTTTTCAATTGAGTAATTCCTTTGCTTTATCGAGGAGGGTCGTCAGCTCGATTTCGAGACTCGCGAATTCGCCCGGCGAATAGGTCGGGCGAATCACGATGATGATGTCAACGGGCCACGTCCAATCCATGGCTTTCGCGATCATAGCTCGTACTTGTCGCTTGATGCGAACGCGGACGACGGCCTTTCCATTGCTTTTTCCCACGGCAACTCCGACCCGGGCACAACCAGCATCGGATTTCACGCCAAAGAGGGAAAAATGCGTCGACTTGACCTTGACGCCGCTATGGATGATGCGGTCGAAATCCCGATGGGACTTGACCGTGTTCTCTTTCTTCACGGCGCAAGACTCCAGCGAATTAAGCAGCGAGGCGCTTGCGGC
This sequence comes from Bacilli bacterium, assembly GCA_016296285.1. Classification (GTDB taxonomy): domain Bacteria; phylum Bacillota_I; class Bacilli_A; order RFN20; family CAG-826; genus Alloenteromonas. Next base: position 7,377 of record JAEDJP010000014.1, on the reverse strand, counting down.
CTTTGGCGCGGCGACGGGCGAGGACGTTGCGTCCGCCGTGGGTGGCCATCCTGGCGCGGAAGCCAGCGCGATGGGCGTGCTTGATCTTCGAGGGTTGGTAGGTTTTCTTGCTAGCCATAATGTACTCCTTTGCTTAAAAGCAAGTGCCATTATAGGGGGCGGGGCGTTTCCTGACAACCATTTTCGCCCGCAGGCGAAGGGGCGCACGAAACGCGAAAAGCGCTGTTCAAAGTCAAGCGAAACCGTGAGTTTCCAGTTATCCACGGGGGTGTGCAAAACTTTTCCACTTCGCGTGGATAAAACCGGGAAAGCTCGAGAGCCACGAAGAAACCCGCGTGGAAAACCTTGTTACAATCATCTCCGGGCGTGGAGTTATCCACCTGAAATTGGGCCAAAAAAGTTTTCCACAAGTTATCCACATTTTCCGTTTGGGGAAAACTCGTCTTTTACGCGATTGTGCCGATGGAATCGCGAGAAAAAGGGGTGTGGAAAACTCAATTTTGAACAAAATCTTCCTTCCCAAAGTGTGGAAAATCCCTATAATCACCATCGGGTAGACAACTTTAACGACTATGAAAAACGAATTGGCCGACATCTGGAGCAGCGTCCTCCGCATCATCGAGGCGGATCTCGGGGACCCCCAGATTTACGAATATTTTTTCCGCGGGACTTCCATCCAGGGGGTCGAAGCGGAAACCATGACGATCCTCGTGAGCACCTCTCTTGCCGCAAGCATTTTCCGCGACCAGTACTACCCCGAGATCGCAAACGCGGTCAATCGGGTGACGGGCTCGAATTACAAACTCGAATTCGTGACCGCGTCCAAAGACGCCCCTTTGGCGGAAACAACGAAGAAAACCGCGGCGAAACCGAAGCTTTTCAAGAACGCAAAGCTTGACGAGCGCCTCACGTTCGACAGCTTCGTCGTCGGGGAAAGCGACCGCGACGCCCTGCAAGCCGCGACCCTCATCGCGAGCCGTCCGGGCGAGACGTTCAACCCCTTGTTCATCTATGGCGATTCCGGCCTTGGCAAGACCCACCTTCTCCAAGCGATCGGCAACTCCATCGTCAAACGCTCCCCGAACAAGAAAGTCCTCTACGTCTCCGCGAACGACTTTGTCGAGGAATTCGTCTCTTACGTCACGAACCACCAAACCGACCAGTCCTTCGCCGCGTTCTTCCGCGACGAAGTCGACGTTCTTCTCCTCGACGACATCCAATTCCTGCGGTCGAAGGAAAAGACGATGGAGACCTTCTTCAACGTCTTCCAGGCCCTCACGAGCCAGAACAAGCAAATCGTTCTCACGAGCGACCAAGACCCGCATCTCCTCGATGGCCTAAGTGAGCGACTCAAATCCCGTTTCGTTCAGGGGCTGCCCGTCAAAATCAAGAAACCGGACTTCGATACCGCGCGCAATATCCTTCGTTCCAAAATCCAGTTCACGGAACTCAAAAACTGCGAAGTGGACGAGGATGTCATCAATCTCATCGCCGCCCAATTCGGGGACAACGTGAGGGAACTCGAGGGCGCGCTCAACCGCTTGCTCTTCTGCACGATCCTCGGCGGGCCTTGCAAACACATCACCGTCGAGATCGCTTCCGAGGCCCTTCTTGATTTGCGCAACGCCAAAAGGGAAATCGCCAAGCCATCCGTCTCCCGCATCGTGAGCGTGGTCGCGGATTACTACAACCTGACCCCGCCCCAGATCATGGGCAAGACCCGCGTGGCTCAAGTCGCCCTCGCCCGCCACATCGCCATGTACCTCTGCAAAGAATTGCTCGGCATGAACTTCACGGAGATCGGAAAGGCCTTCGGGAAGGACCACACCTCCGTCATGAACGCGATCGTCAAAGTGGAAAACATGGGGAAAACTGACCCGGTGGCAAAATCCGGGATCGAGGAACTGAAAAAGCGTTTCGCCAAGTGAGATTATTTATAAATAAATAAACCCTACCAAGCAAGTCCGTGCGGTGGTAAAATATCCAAGCCGGAAAAAGGGGAGTTATCCACTTATCCACACAATTCGCAGGACTAATAATAATTAATTCTTCATTCGTAAATATAAATTGAGATATTTAGGAGGCCGCTCATGCGTTTCACCATTAAGAAAGACCCGTTTCTGAAAACCCTCACGATCGCCGGACGCGCCGCCCCGGTCAAATCCGCGGTGCCCGCCCTTTCCAATATCAAATTTGACCTGAACGAAAAAGGCCTTGAGCTCACCGGATGCAACGGCGAGATGACCATCGACTCCGTCGTCCCCTACATGATCGGGGAAGAGGAAATCATCCGCAGCGCTTCCATGGGCAAGATCCTCGTTTCCGCCCACTACATCACGGAAGCCATCCGCCGCATGGAGGGCACCGAGATCCATTTCGAGGTCGTCGACAGCTCCCTCGCGAAGATCGATGACGGCCGCACCTCCATCAAACTTGTTTGCGCCAATGCCGAGGAATACCCGGACATCGACCTCGAGGAATCCGGCCAAACCTTCGAGATGAGCACCCCGGACTTGCTCGATCTCGTGGAGCAAAGCGCTTTTGCCGCCTCTTCCAAAGAGACCAAGCCGGTTCTTTCCGCAGTCAATCTCGAGGCGTGCGGGGACGGGACCCTCGTCGCGACCGCGACCGACGCCGCCCGCATGGCCCGCAAATCCGTTTCCATCAACGCGGACGTCCGTTTCAAATGCAACGTGCCCGCCCGCATTCTCGGGGACATCGCCCACCTGATCGAAGGAACGGGGAGCGTGCGCGTCTCCGTCGATGACAAGAAGGCGCTCTTCCGCGCCGGCATGACCGTCGTCTCCACCCGTCTCATCCCGGGCGACTACCCCGTCACCAAGAGCATCATCCCGACGAACTTCAATTATTTCCTCGAGGCGAACTCCCAAGAGCTCATCAACGCGATGGGCCGCCTCTCCATTTTCATCACCGAGAAGGACGGGGCCGTCAAACTCTCGATGAACGAAAGCGAGGTCGAGGTCTACGCGAAAAACGAGGCCTCCGGTTCCGCGAACGAGAAGATCCAAACCTTCTCCTTTGTCGGCGAGAGCCTTTCCGTCTCGTTCAACCCCGCCTACATCGTCGACGCGATCAAGGCCCTTCGCTCCGAAGATGTCACCCTCTGCTTTGTGAACGAAATGAAGCCGTTCGTCATCAAGAATCCCAAGGATCCTAGCGCCGTCGAGCTCATCACCCCGATGCGGACCTATTGAGAAAATTCCCGTTCGAAATTCGGCAAAATAGAAGGCAAAAAAGCCTTCTATTTTTTACTACGTAGTAGTAAACTAAATCCGGACGTTTTATCCGGTGCATTTTATGGACGATACAAAGGAAATTCACATCACGACCGAGTACATCACCCTCGGCCAATTCCTCAAATTCGCGGACATCATCCACGAAGGCGGGGAAGCCAAACGGTTCCTCGCCGAAAACGAGATCCTCGTCAACGGCGAAGCGGAAGCGAGGCGCGGCAAGAAACTCCGCCCTGGCGACGAAGTGAGCGTGAACGGTTCTGTGTATCGGATCGCATGATCCTCACGCGCTTGCGGCTCTCCTCCTTCCGGAATTACGAACGGCTTGAGCTCGGGTTCGATCCCGGAATCACCGCGGTCGTCGGCAAGAACGCTTCTGGCAAGACGAATCTCGTCGAAGCCATCCAGTTCCTGTCCCTCGCGCGGAGCTTCCGGACCCCCGATTCCGGGCCGCTCATCAAGGAAGGCGAAAGCGGAGCCGCCATCGAGGCGTCGATCCGGGAAGGGGATCTCTCCCGAACCATCCGGATCGAACTCGCCAAAGACGCCAAGCGGATCTTCCTCAACGGGAAGCCCCTCCGGCGCCTCAGCGAGCTCTCGCGCCTCGTGAACGTCCTCTTCTTCAGCCCCGCGGACGTGCCGCTCTTTGCGGCGAGCCCCTCGGAGCGGCGCGATTTCCTGGACATTAGCCTGTCCAAGCAATCCCTCGACTATTTCCGCCTCATCTCGCGATACGGCGCGACGCTGCGGGAACGAAACGCCTTGCTCAAGGAACCAAGACCGGACGAGGCCCTCCTCTCCGTGCTGACGTCCCAGCTGATCGCCCTCGCCGAGCCGATTGTCCGCTACCGCGAACTCTACATCGCGAGCCTCAATCGCGTGCTCCCGCCGCTCTTGGGGCGATTGCGCGGCGATTCCTCGACGGTTGAGCTCGTCTACCGCCCATTCCTCAAAGCGGGCGAGGATTTCGCGGAACGGGCCAAGAAAGCCTTCGCGAATGCCGCGGAAAGCGACCGCGCCCATCGTTCGACGGGCATCGGCATCCATCGCGAGGACTTCTCCCTCCGGCTGAACGGGAGAGACATCTCGGCTTACGGGTCCCAAGGGGAGAACCGCATGGCCGTCCTCGCCCTCAAGCTTTGCCCCTACTACCTCATCGAAGACGAAGGGAGAAAGCCCATTTGCGTGCTCGACGACGTGACAAGCGAACTCGACGCGCAGAAGCAAGCGAATCTCTTCGCGGTCCTGAAAGACTTCCACCAAGTCTTCCTGACCACCACCCAAATCGAAATCGAAGGCGCGTCCTACGTGGATGTCGCCGCGAATAACGCCATAAGGAGGAACTAACATGGCAGACGAAGAAACCAAAGCCGTCGACCTATCGACCGGCAACGAGTTCCACGAGGAAGACCGCTTCCAGTACACGAAGGAAGACGTCACCAACGAGAAGGAACTCGAAAAAGCGAAAGCGGATTACGGCGCGAGCGACCTTCAGGTCCTTGAGGGACTTGAGGCGGTCCGCAAGCGTCCGGGCATGTATATCGCCACCACCGCCGCGGCGGGCCTTCACCACCTCGTGTGGGAAATCGTCGACAACTCGGTCGACGAAGCCCTCGCCGGCTACTGCAACCATATCGTCGTGACGATTCATAAAGGAAACTCCGTCTCCGTCAAGGACGATGGTCGTGGCGTTCCCGTCGACATCGTGGCCAAGAGCGGCCTTTCCGGCGTCGAGACGGTTTTCACGATCCTTCACGCGGGCGGCAAATTCGGCGGCGACTCGGGCTACAAGGTCTCCGGCGGCCTCCATGGCGTCGGCGCGTCCGTCGTCAACGCCCTCTCCTCTTGGCTTGAGGTCGAGGTCAACCGCGATGGCGGCAAGTACTTCATCCGCTTCGAAAACGGCGGCCACCCGGTCGATCGCCTGAAGCGCATCGGCGACCAAGACGGCGTCGGCACCCTCGTCACCTTCCAACCGGATCCGACGATCTTCACCGAGACCACCGTCTTCCAATACGAGACCATCCGCAATCACCTTCGCCAAATGGCCTTCCTCAACGGCGGCATCGCGATCACCCTCATCGACGAGCGCGAGGAAGAAATCCGCACCGAAACCTTCAAATACGACGGCGGCATCCGCGAATACGTTTCCTACATCGACCAGAACAAGGCTCCCGTGAACCCGGCCCCGGTCTATTGCCAAGGCGCCGAGGAAGTCGTCCTCGCAAACGATGAGCGCATCCGCATCTATGGCGAGATCGCCCTCCAATGGACGGATTCCTATTCTCAGGACGGCATCTATTCCTTCTGCAACAACATCTCCACCAAGGAGGGCGGCACGCACGTCGAGGGCTTGAACCTCGCCCTCGGCCGCGTCCTCAACGACTACGCTCGCTCCTTCAAACTCCTCAAGGAAGACGAAAAGAATTTCTCGAGCGAAGACTGCCGCGAAGGCTTGACCGCCGTCATCTCCGTCAAGCACCCGAACCCGCAGTACGAAGGGCAAACGAAAACGAAACTCGGCAATTCCGAGGTCCGCAAAATCGTCTCGACCATCGTTGGCGAGGGGCTTTCCCAGTGGCTCCACGAGAACCCGAACGAAGCCAAGTCCATCATCGAGAAGATCCGCCTCGCCTCCAAGGCCCGCGACGCCGCGAGGCTCGCCCGCGAGAAGGTCCGCAAGACCGCTCTCGACGTCACGACGCTCCCTGGCAAGCTCGCCGATTGCTCCTGCCGCGATCCGGAAAAATGCGAGCTCTACATCGTCGAGGGTAACTCCGCGGGCGGTTCCGCCAAAAACGGCCGCAGCCGCGAATACCAGGCGATCCTCCCCCTCCGCGGCAAGATCCTCAACGTCGAGAAAGCCCGCGAGGAACGCATTTGGGCCAACGCCGAAATCGGCAACATGATCACCGCGATCGGCGGCGGCATCCGCGAGAACTTCGACGTCTCGAAGATCCGTTACCACAAGATCGTCATCATGACCGACGCTGACGTCGACGGCGACCACATCCGCATCCTTCTCCTCACCTTCTTCTATCGCTTCATGCGCCCGCTTCTCGATGGCGGCTACGTCTACATCGCGCAACCCCCTCTCTACAAGATCGATTACAAAGGCTCCGCGTATTACGCCTACAACGACGCGCAGCTCGAGGTCCTCAAGAAGGAACTCGGCCTCAAACCGGGCTTCCCCTTCCAACGCTACAAAGGCTTGGGCGAAATGGATGCCGAGCAGCTCTGGGAAACCACCATGGACCCGGCGGCCCGCAAGATGATCCGCATCACCGTCGACGACGCCGCGCTCGCCGAGAAGGCCTTCGTCGATCTCATGGGCGACGAGGTCGAGCCGCGTCGCAAATACATCGAAGAGCACGCCAAGTTCGTCAAGAACCTTGATATCTGATCGGAGGCAACACAATGGAAAACGACGAAAAGAAAATCAACCCGGGCGAAGAGGAAGCGGAAGATTCCGTCTCCGAAGAGCCCAAAGCCCCCATCGAGGGCATCGTTGCCTCGAGCGAGGGATCTCAAAGCGCGGATGCCGTGTTCGGCGCGGAAGCCGCCCGTTCCGGCATCATCCCCGGCCTCACCGACCGCGACGTCGCCTTGGAAGTCCAGACGGCCTTCCTCGATTACTCGATGTCGGTCATCGTCTCGCGTGCCATCCCGGATGTCCGCGACGGCCTCAAGCCCGTTCAGCGCCGCATCATTTTCGGCATGAACGAATCGGGCATGCTCCCGAATAAGCCTTATAAGAAATGCGCCCGCATCGTCGGTGACGTCATGGGCAAATACCACCCCCACGGCGACGCCGCCTTGTATCTCACCCTCGTCCGCATGGCGCAGCCCTTCTCCCTCCGTTACACCCTCGTCGACGGCCACGGCAACTTCGGCTCCATCGACGGCGACGAACCCGCCGCCATGCGTTATACCGAGGCGAGAATGAACCGCCTTGCCCTCGAGATGGTGCGCGACATCGATTGCGACACCGTCGACATGGTCGGCAACTACGACGGCACCGAACTCGAGCCCGCCGTCCTTCCTTCCCGCTTCCCGAACCGCATCGTGAACGGTTCCCAAGGCATCGCGGTCGGCATGGCCACCAACCTGGCCCCGCACCACC
>JAEDJP010000110.1 GCA_016296285.1 Bacilli bacterium | reverse complement strand
GGTGCCGCTAAGGAAAACGTCGTTGATGCGGCGCTCGTCGAGAAGCAAGCGGTAATCGCGGGACGCTTCGCCCGCGCTCGCGGAAAGTTCCTCGAAGGCCGCGGGGGACAAGCCGGAATCCCCGAGGAACGCCTTGGGGTCTTTCTCGCCCATCTTCTTCTTAATGGCTTCCGAAGATTCAAGCAGGACGGAGAGGAGCAAGGGGTTGAACGCCCCGCATTCGCCGTTCCCGATCATGGCGATGGCTTCTTCGTGGGTGAAGGCTTTCTTGTAGCAGCGGACGCTCGTGAGGGCGTCATAGACGTCGGCGAGGGCCACGACTTGGGCGTGGATGGGGATGTCATCCCCCTTCTTGCCGGTCGGATAGCCCCGCCCGTCATAGCGTTCGTGATGGTAACGGCAGATGTCGATGGCGTAGCGGACGAAGGACTCGTTCTGGACTTCCTCGATCGCCTCGAGCATCTCCGCGCCCTTCTCGCTATGGGTCTTGACGATCGCGAATTCCTCGGGGGTCAAGCGGCCCGGCTTGTTGAGGATCGCCGCGGGGATGGCGATCTTGCCGATGTCGTGGAAGGCGCTTGCCATGCGGATGAGGGAAACGTCCTTCTTGGGGATGGCGTAGCGGTCGGTCTTGGCAAGAAGCCCTTCAAGGAGCATCTCGGTAAGGATGCCGATGTGGAGGACGTGGAGGCCGCTTTCGGCGTTGCGGAACTCGACGACGTGGGAAAGGATCGAGACCATGAGCTCGTTGTCGTGCTGCCTCTTGTGGAATTGGTCCGCGACCGCGGCCGTGAGCTGCTTCTGCTTGGAGAAGAGCATGATCGTGTTCTGGATGCGGCGAAGGATGATCTCGCGGCTGTAGGAGGAACGGGGGATGTAATCGACCGCGCCGAGGTCGTAGGCTTTCTTCATCGTCTCGCTGCCGGTCTCGGTCGAGATCATGACGACGGGGATCTCCTCGATGTAGCCGAACTGGTTCATGGCCTCGAGGACCTCGATGCCGTCCATCACGGGCATGATGATGTCAAGCAGCATGACGGCGATCTCCCCGCGCCTCGCCCGGCAGATCTCGAGGGCTTCCCGCCCGTTCTCCGCCTCGAGGGTGTCATAGCTCCCCGAGAGCATCGAGGAAAGGATGACGCGGTTGATTTCCTCGTCATCGACAATCAGGACGGTTTTTCGTTTCGTTTCCTTAGCCATATCGTCATACCCCTTGTCGCATCGATTTCACCTGTTATTTTACTCGGCCTCGCGCGTTTCGCGGAGGGTGCTCGCGGGCCTCCAGGCACGAAAAGAGGCACTTCTCCCAAAAAAGAAGGGAGACGTGTATGCGTCTTTGGCAAAATCGAGGCTTTGATGAGGATTGAATGCAAGGAAAAATCCCGAAGTCCGCTTACTTTTCCCTTACCCAGCGCGTCCCATTGGACAAAAAGAGCGCGGCCTCGTAAACTAAGAATGGCCAAAAGCCAGGAAAGGAATCGAACTCCATGAAATACGTTTGCCCGATGTGCGGATGGGAATACGACGAGGAAGCCGGCGCGCCGGAACTCGGCATCGCCCCCGGCACCAAATTCGAGGATCTCCCCGCGGACTTCGCCTGCCCGATGTGCGGCGCCGAGAAAGCGGTCTTCGAAAAAGCCGAATAACGTTCGCTTAACAAAAAGAAATCCCGGTCGATCCGGGATTTTTTCATGCCTTGAGGATTTTCTCGACGAGCGCGCTTGCGAGCATTAGCCCCGCGGCGGGCGGGACGAAGGGGCTTGAGCACGGGACGCGCTTGCCCGTCTCGTCCACGAGGTTGCAGACGACGGGCGCCTCTTTCGAGGCGACGACCGTGAGGGGCGAGATCCCTTCTTTCTTGCAGAACGCGCGGATGATGCGGGCGAGGGGGTCGACCGAGGTCTTCGCGATGTCGAGGACCTCGAGGAGTTCCGGGTGCATCTTGTTGCCCGCGCCCATGGAGGAGACGAGGGGGATGTGGCGAAGGAAGGCTTCCTTGATGAGGGCTTTCTTGGGGCCGATCGAGTCGATCGCGTCGACGATGCCGTCGACCTCGAAGGGGAACTCGTCTAGGACTTCTTCCGAGAAATAGCGGGGAATGGGGGTCGATTTCGTCCAGGGGGCGATGTCTTGGAGGCGTTTGGCCAATGCTATGGCCTTCTTCTCCCCAAGCGTCGATACCGCGGCGACCGCCTGGCGGTTCAGGTTCGAGAGGGACACCTCGTCGGCGTCGATGAGGTAGAGGGTGCCGACGCCCGCCCGGGCGAGGGCTTCCGCGGCGGATCCCCCGACCCCGCCGAGGCCATAGACGGCGACCTTGGCGTCTTTTAGGCGCGCAAAGCCTTCTTCCCCAATGAGGGGAAAGAAGCGCGTCAAGGCCGAGCGCATGTCAATCTCGGGCATGCTCGTCTCCTAGGGGCTCGAAAAGAAGGAAGAAGGAATCGCCTTTCTTGGCGTCGTGGACGAGGCGGCCATAGACCTTCGCTTGGCCCGTCGATCCATCGAGGGCCCGGATCGAAAGGGCGAGGGGATTCAAAATCTTGCTGCCGTCCCCGGTTTCCTCGGCTTTTTCGAGGGAAGAGAGGAAGGCGTCGAAGGAGGATTCGGTCAAGAGGCCGCGGAGGGATTTGCGCGTGAAACGGTAGAATTCCTCGGGGGCGCGGGCCTTAGCGAGACCCCAGACCTTGGGGTTCGCGAAGAGGATCTCGTAAGGTTCCTTGGTCGAGGCGTAAAGGACGCCGCCTGGCATCGTCTCGAGGAAGGCGTTGCGCTTCGCCTCGAGGGTGCAATCGCGGAAGGAGGCGTAGCTTAGGAACCCCTTGCCTTCTTCGCGCAGGAAGCGGGAAGAGACCTCGATCGTCTTGAGGCCGTCCTTCATGGGCAAGGAAATCTCCGCGACGAGCGGGGCGCGGGAAGAGAGGGCCTCGTCGAGGCGACCCGCGACTTCTTCTAGGAGATAACGGCCAAGGGGCGCGGGTTCCCCGGGGGCAAGCGCGACGCCGAGAAGCTTCTCGAAAGCGGGGGTCGCGGAAAGGACGTAGGCGTGCCCGGATTCGACGTAGAACACCCCAAACGCCCCGGTGATGCTCAAAAGGGTCCCGCCTTCGAACCCCTCGTCGAAGAGCAAGCGGGCGAGGCCGCTGCGATCAAGGGGGGCAAACGGGGGAAGCGGGGAATGCGACACGAGGGGCGTGGTCCCACTTAAAAGGGCCTTGAAGTCGTTTTCCGGCATCGGGCGGGCGAAATAGAAGCCTTGGATCTCGTCGCAGGAGGTCGAGCGGAGGAAGGCCCATTGCTCCTTGGTCTCCACCCCTTCGGCGACGACGCCCATGCCGAGTTCCTTGGCGAGGTCGATGACGTGGCAAAGGGTGCGGTCGGCGCGGGGATTCCCGATCATGTCGATGAGGGACTTGTCGATCTTGATGGCGTCGAAGCGCATCGCGTCAAGGGAATAGAGGCTGCTTTCCCCGGCGCCGAAATCGTCCATGTGGAGCAAGAACCCGCGGCGGTAGAGGCCCTCGGCGAAATCCTGCAGGTCGCGGGCGGATACCGCGGCCGTCTCGGTGATCTCGAGGGGGACGCAGGAAAGGGGGATGTCGCGGGCCGAGGCGATGCGGGCGTAACGCGAGGCGACATCGCTTAGGAAGAGGGTGTAACGGGAAAGGTTCACGGAGATGGGGAGCAAGGGCAACCCCTCTTCGCGGAGGGAAGAAAGGAACGAGACGACCTGCTCGAAGACGTATTGGTCGAGGACGAAGATGCGCTCGTCCTTCTCGAAGACCTTGATGAATTCGGTAGGCCCGACGAGGGTGCCGTCCGGCATCTTCCAGCGGACGAGGGCCTCGGCGCCTTCGACCTTGCCCGTCGAGACGGAGAATTTGGGCTGGTAATAGACGAGGAAATCCCCGCGTTGGATGGCTTCGGCGAAGTCGCGGCGGAAGCGCTCCTCTTCCCGCAGGTGCTCTTCCATCGCCCGGGTGTAGGTGGCCGCGGCGATCCCGCGGGTCTCGTGGATGGAGGCGAGGGCGACGCGGGCCCCGGCGAA
>JAEDJP010000109.1 GCA_016296285.1 Bacilli bacterium | reverse complement strand
TACGACCAGAACGCGACGCGCTTGGTCGGGGAAATGCTCCTCATCGCGAGCATGCTCGCGAGCAACCTCAAGGGCGAGGATGCCTTAAGCGTCGCCGTCAAGAACATCGAGGGGACCGCGAGCCTCGTCGCGAGCGCGGACGCCGGGATCCACGTCAAGGCCTCCGCGAGCCACCCGGAAGGGATGCCGCGGTCGGGACGGGGCATCATGCAGATCGTCCGCGACCTCGGGATGAAGGAGCCTTACGCTTCTTCCGTCTCCCTTGATTTTTCCTCATTCGCGGGGAGCGTGGATGCGTTTTTCGCCCAAAGCGACCAGATCCTCGCGAAGACGAAACTCCACGTGAGCTTCGATGAGGAAGGGCACGTGAAACGCGCGTTTGGCTTCCTTGTCGAGGCCTTGCCCTTCGCAAGCGAAGAGACTAAGGAAGAGGTCCTGCGCCTCTTCTCCTCGCTTCCTTCGATGGAGGCCCTCGAATTCCGGAACCTAAGCGTCGAGGAGATGATCCCCTTGCTTTTCGGGAAGCTCGGGGAAGAGATCGTCTCGAAGAAGGACATCGAGTGGCGCTGCTCTTGCTCCCTCGAACGCGTGAAAAACACCTTGCTCCTCCTTGGGAAGAAGGAGCTCGAGGATATGGTTAACGAGGGGAAGACGATCCACCTCGACTGCAATTTCTGCGGGAAATCCTATTATTTCACCGTGGATGACCTGAGGGAACTCGCCCTTTCGATCCCGGAACGCGGCAAAGAAGCCTAATCTTGCCCGATCAAGGCGAGGTAACGCTTGAGAATGACCCCCGCGGCGGCGCTGTCGATGTGATGGCGCTGCTTTTTCGCGTTTTGGCCGATGTCGTGAAGGAGCGAAGCGGCTTCCACCGTGGAATTCCGCTCGTCGACGAAGCGCATCGCGGCCGCGGGAAAGAGGGCTTGCACCTTGGGGGCGAAGGCTTCCACGATGGGCGTCATCTCGCAGGGGTCGCCGCTTGGATAGGTCGGATACCCGAGGGCGATATGCTCGATCTTCTCCCCGAAGAGGGCTTCTTTCATGAGGCGCAGGGCCTCGTCGAAATCCCCCGCCTTGAAACGCAGGTTCGGGAGCAAGGTCACGAACATCCCGGAACGGCTGATGGCCATGCCGAGGGATCCTTTGCCGAGGTCGAGGGCGAGAATGTTCTTTTCCATCGGGGGCATTATCCCAACTTTCGCTTCCCCCTTCAATTCCCGGGGAGCAGTTCCGCGATGAGTTTTCCTTCTTCTCCCCCTATAATAAGGGGCATGGAACGAAACAAGCGCTTGGCGGGCGATCCTTACGCCCTCGTCCTTCTCCTCCTGCTTCTTTTGACGGGAGTCGTGCTGCTCTTTTTCCGCGGCCTCACGGTCGAGGCGGATTATCCCGCTTATCTTCCCGTGTTCATCCTCTGCGCGAGCGATCCCTTGCTCATCATCCTCGCCCGTTACCTTCCCATCACGTGCCCCAAGAAGGAAAACAAGGGGCTTTTCGAGCTCGCCGCCGGGGAACTTCTCCTCGCCTTGGTCCTCGTGATCCTCTCGGCATCCGGGACCTTCGGGGAAGAGGCGAAGGGCTTAAGCGCCGGGTTCGCCGCGTTCGCGGGAGTGCCGACCGTTTTCTTCCGCGCGTTCCTCCTTGCGAAAGACGCCACGAAAAAAGAGGGGGCGTCCCCTCTTCAAAAGGCAATTCCGGCCTTGCTTTGCCTCGCGCTTGCCGCGTTACTTCTTTTGGCCATCGTCCTTGTTTTCCAAGGGAACCTGGGCTTTGCGTTCTTCTTCGCCCTCGTCCCCCTGTTCCCCTTGGTCTTCATCCTGCTTAGCCTCGATTGAGGCTTTTTTGGAAAGGCGCGCGTTCACGACGTTGACCGCGACCCACCAAACGAGAAGCAAAAGGGGCAAGACGAGCAAGGCCCAATACGTGATTTCCACGAAATCGAACACCGAATAGCCACCAAGACCGTTCAGAAGGTCCTGGTTTTCAGCCCGGTAAGCGGCATCCCGTCCCGCGACTTCATACCCCATCGCAAGAAGGGAGGCAAGGGACAAGGCGACGTTCATCGAGAGCCCCGGGAAAAGCAAGGCGTTCATGCGCTTCACCTCGCGCCACTTGGCCTTGAAGGCGACGAAGATGCTGACGAAGACGAGATACGCCCAGACGAGAATCAAGAGGGCGAAGAACGTGCCCGAGAGGGGCGAGAGGAACATAAGGCCATACCCGGAGAGGTCATGGGCGAGCCCGCCTTCAAGCGAGACGAAGATCTTCGGGGATTCCGGGAAGAGGGGCAAGGCGTAGACGATCGCGAAGAAAACCGAGAAAAAGGAAAGGGAAATGGGAACCCAGTAGAACCCTTTCTCGTCCGGGCCGACGTTGTAATCCTTGTCGACCATTTGGTCGCTACTTTGTTTCGCGTTCATCGGAATCTCTCCAAGAGGTATAGAAGGGTGAGGCGGGCCGGGAGGGGGATCACGTAACGATCCGTGTCCCGGAGCATCGCCGGGATGTCCTTGAGGAGGACGAGGCGGCTCGAGATGTCCTCGAAGTCCTCGAGGCGGGCGTCCCCGAGGCTCTCGATCCGGGCGAGAATCAAGGAATCGATCTCGTCGGAGAGGCCGCTGGAGGTGGGGCTAGGGGGAACGAGGCGTTCGAGGTCGGTGATGAGGACCCCGCTTTCCTCCTTCGCTTCCCGGATGGCGGCCACTTCCTCGTTTTCATCCTCGGGGTCGAGGAGCCCCGCGGGGAACGAGGTCATGTACGCCCCGAGGGCAGGCCGGAACTGGGTGTTGATGAGAATCGAGATCTCCTGCGTCTCGGGGTCCTTGAAATAAAGGGCCATGATGACGCCGTCTGGCCTCGAGAAATCGGGTTTCTTGGCCATGAGGGTGTCCAGGGTGTTGCGCGAGGCGACGTAATACTCGTAAGGGGCTTTCGTCCCGTCGTCCTTCGTGACTTCGTAATGCAAGGTATAGAGGTTCAGGAAACGATGATGGGTGTCCTGATCCGCGGAAAGGTAGGTCCAACGCATGGGGTCATTATAACCCCGCGAGGGGCAAGAAGGTAGTTCCCTCGTTCTATAGAACGGCTTCTTGGTGTAGAATGGCGTCGTTATGTCCCTTTATTACCTCAGGCACGGCGAAACCGACTGGAACGCGAAGAACGTGATGCAAGGCCGCATCGACATCCCCCTCAACGAAAAAGGGAGGGAAGAGGCGCGCAAGGCCAAGGAGACCTTGGACCGGATCCCCCTTGCCCTCGTCATCGTGAGCCCATTGCTAAGAACCCAAGAGACGGCGGCGATCCTTCTTAAAGGCAGGAACGTCGAGACCCGCCTCGACGAGCGCATCCTCGAGCAGTATTTCGGGGATTACGAGGGCCTTAGCCGCGAGGAGAAAGTCTACGCGGAACAAAAGAAAAAGCACTTCTGCCGTTACCCAAACGGGGAAGGGTTTCTCGACTGCGTCTATCGCGTCTATTCCCTCCTCCACGAGCTCGAGGACACCATGGGGGACCGAAACGTCCTCCTCGTCGCCCACGGGGGCATTTCCCGCATCGTCCATTCCTATTTCTTCGACATGGAAGACGAGGAATTCGAGACCCATTTCATGCCGAATTGCGGCATCGTCCGTTACGAATGGCCGCACCGCCGCTTCCCGGCACGCCAATTACCAAGCAAAGGAGAATAAACCATGGCCCAAACCATCACCCCCGAGGACCTCGCCCTCTTCGAAGCCGAGGAACATAAGCCAGGCGTCGGCATCGCCCGCCGGGCCGTCGAATCCAACGGCCTCGTTCGCAGCGCGACCGACGTGAAGAAAATGAACGCGAATCCCTTCGTCTTCAACCTCGTCGTCGAGGCGGGGGACGTCTGCAACCAAAAGCGCAGCGGCCGTTGCTGGATGTTCGCGGGCCTCAACGTCATCCGCGTCATCCTCGCGGAGAAGCTTAACGTCAAGGCCATCGAGCTTAGCCAATCCTACCTCCAGTTCTACGACAAGCTCGAGAAGGCGAATTTCTTCCTCGAGAAAGGATTGGAACGCTCCGACAAGCCCTTGAACGACCCCGAGATGGTCTATCTCTTC
>JAEDJP010000108.1 GCA_016296285.1 Bacilli bacterium | reverse complement strand
AAGCCACGTTCCGCGAAGTTCATTGAGTTTACGAAACGTTTACATTTTGTTTTCGAGGGCATGGTCGCCCCCCTTTTCCGCTTTTTTGGAGACTATTGGCGTCGAAAGAAAAAAGGAATTGAAAATGAAAAAACCCATTTGGTTGGCTCTTCCGGTTTGCCTGATCGGCGCTCTTGTTTCTTGCGGGAACTCCGGCTTTGACGCGAACCGCAATATCTCCGTCACCGTTCGCGAAGACGGGTCGGGCACAAAAGGCGCCTTCCTCGAAATCATCGGCCTCAAAGGGAAAGCCGATCCAGAGGGTGCGATTCTCGCGACCGGCACCACCGCCGTCTTGCAAGAGGTTGCTTCTAACCCCTACGCCATTGCCTATGAATCCCTCGGTTATGTCGATGACTCCGTTAAGATGTTGACCGTCGATGGGGCCGCGAGCACCGTCGAGAACATCAAGAGCGGCGCCTACAAGATCTCCCGTCCTCTCAATGTCATCTACAAGGATGCTGACGTGAAGGCTTCTACTCTTCACACGGATTACCTTGGCTTTCTCGGTAGCAAAGACGCCCAGGACATCGTCACTAGAGAAGGCTATTGCTCCGTCGTCGATGGGGCCAAGGCCTATGCCAACGCCATCAAGCTCGAAGGCCGCATCAAGATCTCCGGATCCACCTCCCTTCAGCCTCTCATGATCAAGATCGCCGCCGCTTATAAGACGGTACAGCCGAACGTTGTCGTCGAAGTTTCCGGCGGTGGATCTGGAACCGGCTATTCCGATGGTGAAAACGGTGTTTCCGCGTTCGGCATGATCTCGGAAGAATTCAAGACCGAGAAAGCCCCGAGCTGCACCTACTACACCGTTGCCAAGGACGGTATCGCGATCATCGTCAACAAAGAGAACCCCTTGGAGAATATCGCCAAAACGGAATTGGCGGACATCTACAATCCGGAAAAGACGGAGGCTTCGATCGCCCGCTGGTCGGACATCATCAAGTGATTGGAACGCTAAAAAGGAATTTACATATCGGGGAGAAAGCGGCGCATATAGCGTTCGCTTTCTCCGCGTCCGTCTGCTTTATCGCCCTTTTGGTCATCACGATTTTCCTTTTCGCGAAAGGCACCCCATTTCTCGCTCGATACGGTTTTTGGAATTTTCTTTTCGGCACCAAATGGGCTCCTCTCGCCGATCAACCGAGCTATGGCATTTTGCCCATGATCGTCACGACGTTCGCCCTGGTTGGCCTGAGCGGGCTGTGTGGCGCGGTGATCGGTTTGTTGGCCGCGGTCGGTCTTTTCGCTTTCGTTCCCCGTAAGCTGGAAAAGCCGTGCAAAGCCATTGTCGAACTCCTCGCCGGGATCCCTTCCGTCATTTATGGTCTTTTCGGCCTTGCCATCCTCGTCCCGTTCGTGCGTGATTGCCTCTCTTCCAACGGGGTCGGTTATGGCTTGCTCACGGCAACCGTGGTCTTGACGTTCATGATCCTGCCGACCATGGTGAGCGTCTCCTACGACTCTTTGAAGGCAGTGAATCCTTGTTACCTCCAAGGCGCGATGGCGCTTGGGGTGACGCGCAGTATCGGCGTCTTCACGACGGTGGTGCCCGCGGCTCGGCAAGGGATTCTGTCCGCGGTCGTCTTGTCGTGCGGGCGTGCTCTTGGCGAGACCATGGCGGTCGTCATGGTCATCGGCGGCTCCCCTTCCTTCCCGACATCCCTCACCCAATCCGTGAGAACGTTAACCGCCAACATCGCAATCGGGGCCAACGAGTTGACGGGCGATGCGAAGGAGGCTTTGGTCTGCTGCGCTCTCGTTCTTTTCGTTCTGTCCTTTGCCTTGAATGGGGTCTTCGCGGTTCTCCGGGAAAAAAGGAGAAAACATGCTTAAGCTGTCCAAGGGCCGAAAAGCCTCATTTGAAGGCCTTCGTTGCTTGAGCGTGATCGCGACAGCTTTCGGCGTCGCGATTTTCGCCGCCATTCTTGCTTTTGTTTTGGTGCGCGGGGCAGGAGCCTTGAACATCGATTTCTTGTTTGGGGAATACGGAGAAAAGCCATCCATTCTTCCCGCAATTCTTGGCACGTTGCAACTCGTTTTGGTGTCGATTCTCATCGCTCTCCCAATTGGAATCGGAACTGCCATTTTTCTTTCGGAATATACGCAAAACTCCTCTAAACCCGCGAAATTCATTCGGCTTTGCGTGGAAACTCTTGCCTCCATTCCCTCCATTGTTTACGGCATTTTCGGATATCTCGCCTTCGTCGTCGGCTTCTTTGTTGGGGACGTCAAGTTCTTTGGCTGGGGTTATTCCCTTTTGGGCGGCGGCCTGACGCTTGCCATCATGATTCTGCCCCTGATCGTGAAGTCCACCGAAGAGGCTCTTTGCGAGGTGCCGAACTCTCTACGCGAGGCATCATTTGCCTTAGGGGCAGGCAAAGCCAAGACGGTCTTTTCTGTCGTTTTGCCTTCCGCCGCTCCCGGCATCCTCACGTCAGTGATTCTATCCGTCGGGCGCGTGGTCAGCGAATCCGCCGTCCTCTTGCTCACGGTCGGCATGGTTGTCAATCTCGTTCCAACTGGCCCGATGTCCTCGGGAACGTCCTTGGCCTTGGACGTCTATTACTTCTCGACCTATGGATACGCCAAAGAAGCGGGAGCGGCCTCTTTCGTCCTAATGGTCCTCGTCTTGGCCTTGAACGTCTTGGCGTATGTGCTGATGTGGCTCTTGAAAGGAAAACGACATGGAAACGAATAATGTCATCGAGACAAAAAACATCCATCTCTTTTACGGGAAGAAAGAAGCGCTGAAAGGCGTGAGTCTTTCTATCGCGAAAAACGAGATTCATGCCTTCATCGGTCCCTCCGGTTGTGGCAAGAGCACGTTCTTGCGTTGCCTGAACCGGATGAACGACCTCATTCCTGAATGCAAAATCGAAGGGGAAATCCTCGTGGATGGGGAAGATGTCTATGCGAAAAATACCGATGTGAATGCCTTGCGCCATAAGGTTGGCATGGTTTTTCAGAAGCCCAACCCCTTTCCTTCTTCCATCTTTGACAATGTCGCATACGCCCCTCGGAATTTTGGGGTCCGGAAGAAAGCAGATCTCATGAAAATCGTCCAGGCGAGCCTCGAGAAAGCTTCCTTGTGGGAAGAAACGAAAGACCGATTGAAAGAGAGCGCCTTGTCCTTGTCGGGTGGCCAGCAACAGCGTCTTTGCATTGCCCGCGCTCTTGCAGCGGACCCCGAGCTTTTGCTGCTGGATGAGCCGACAAGCGCCCTCGACCCCATATCCACCACTAAGATCGAATCGCTGCTCTTGAAACTCAAGAAAGACATTACGATTGTTATCGTGACGCACAACATGCAACAGGCATCGCGCATCGCCGATACCACGTCATTCTTCCTTCTTGGCGAGCTGATTGAGACGGCTCCGACCGAGCAACTCTTTTCCGCCCCCAAGGACGAGAAAACAGAAAACTACATTACTGGGAGGTTTGGATAATCTATGGTTGAAGAAGCACGTATCGATCGCGAGATGGCTCGGATTTTCGAAAAGGTCCTCGCGATGGGAAGGGAATGTGTCGAAGCGGTTCGCAATACCACCGCGGCATTTTCCTCGCTCAATCGAGAAGAAGCGCGCGCCATCGTCGAAAGAGACCATTCCATTGACGAGGACTACAAGGACATCGAGCACGACACGTTCCGGGTTTTATTGCTCGATCATCCCGTTGCCCGCGATTTCCGCGAGATTGGTAGCGCCCTCAAGGTCATCACGGATCTCGAGCGCATCGGCGATTATTGCGTGGACATCGCGACGGAAATCGAGGAATTCCCAAACGAGCCGATGAACGCGGCCGCGGAAATCCTTCCCCGAATGGGCGAATGCGTCGCCACAATGGTGGAAAAAGCGATTCTGTCCTGGGAGAAAAAGGACGTGGATGCCGCACGTTCTTTGGCGGAAGACGACGACAGGGTCGATGGATATTTTGCCAAAGCGAAGCAAACCTTTATTGACTTCCTCCGGATCCGGGACAACATTTATGCTGACCAGATGATCGTGTTCATGATGGTTGCGAAATATTGGGAAAGGATCGGGGATCATGCCGTGAATATCGGGGAATGGGTCGAC